>CAOMHR010000020.1 GCA_948482865.1 Christensenellaceae bacterium | reverse complement strand
CGCCTAAATCGAGATTTATTATATCGGAATTATCGCCGAAGTCGGCAGAGCCGCCCTTCGAAAAGTCCTGCGATTCGGTAGGAATGGAGTCCGCGTCTATTTCTTCGCCCGTTATCGCGGCTAAAAATCCGCGCATTATGGTCATAAGACCGACCCCGCCCGAGTCTACGACGCCCGCCTTTTTCAGTACGGGCAGAAGTTCGGGCGTGCGGGCGAGAGCTTCGTCGCCCACTTCTATAAGCGCGGTCAGATACTCCACAAAGTCCTTGTGTTTGCCGGCAAGTTTCGACGACGCTTCGCTCATCATTCTTACGACGGTTAAAATAGTTCCTTCCTTGGGAATGGATACCGCGGAGTAGGCAACTTTTGTGCCTGCTTCAAGCGCCTTTGAAAAAGTTTTTGTATCGAAAGAGTCCTTTGTGTCCTTTAATACGGAACAAATTCCCCTGAATATCTGTGACGATATAACGCCGGAATTTCCGCGCGCGCCCTTTAACGCGCCCTTTGAAACTGCGTCGCATATTTCCTGAAAACGGTTTGACGAGCAAGAGTTCATTTCCCTAATCGCAGACTGCATAGTAAGCGACATATTCGTACCGGTGTCTCCGTCAGGTACGGGGAATACGTTAAGCGCGTCAACTTTCGCCCTGTTTATTTCAAGCATTCTCGCACCGCTTGCAACCATTTTTCTGAATTCGGTGCTGTTGATGGTTTTTTGCATAACACTCCTAATTTAGTCCGTTAAAATATCTTACGTAGGTTTTACCGAAAATATAGTAGTAAACACAAAAGCAAGGTAAAGCCGTATTACAGCTTTACCCCTATGATATTTACGTTCACGGTATCAACAATCATTCCTGTGAACTTTTCAACTTTGTACTTTACCCCTTCTTTAAGAGATTCCGCAACGGCGTTGATAGACACGCCGTATTTTATAATAACGTAGACGTCGATAAAAATCCTGTCGCCCGAAGTTACCACTTTAATCCCCTTTCCCGTCTGCTTTTTTCTGAGTTCGGAAAAAGAATCGGAAAATCTGCGGGAAACCGTATCGACGATACCGTAACATTCCAGCGCCGCGTTTTTAGCCACTTTGCTGATCGCTGCGTCGGATATTGAAATTTTACCGTATACGTTGCTTGTATTTACTGACATAACATCTCCCGTCTTTCCAGTATTGTAAACTATTTTACGCTTTTTTGCAAGAATATTTTATATCTTTATCTTTAATTGAAATGTTTTCCCTGAAATTATTTTGGAAAAAATAAAAAAAATTAATCTTTTTCGCCGTTTTTGATTGATTTTTTGCCGTGCGCGTGTTATATTATGTAAGGTCGCTTTGGAAAACGGCTTTATTTTCGGCTTTTATCCAAGCCTTAAAACGATTAACCCACGGAGGTGTATGAATATGTCAAGAGTTTGCAGCGTTTGCGGAAAGGGACAAACGACGGGTAACAACGTCAGCCATTCAAAGAGAAGAACCAGAAGAACGTTTAAAGCCAACGTTCAAAAAGTTTCTTACGTCAAAGAAGGCAAAACCGTCAACGATTACGTTTGCACCAGATGCCTTAAATCGGTTGAAAGGGCGTAAATTTTTATCGCACAAAAAAGCGTGTACGTTTAACGTACACGCTTTTATTTTTTTAAAAGATATTGACCGGTTAAATTATCCGTGGTAAAATAATTTCAACGCAAATAAAATATTTTTGCAAGAGAGTTTTATGAAAAAATTTTTAGTTTTAACAGCGATCTTTTTAATAGCCTTGTTAACATTGACCGGATGCAAAGAAAATAAATATAACGCGTCTTTATCCGACAATGCCCGGGAATGGGTAAAAGACGAGTTTGCCGACGATAACCCAACAAAAGGTTTAAACGCAAACGGTTCATATCCTGAATCAAGAACATTTATAATAGACACGCAAGAAAAAAATGATGAAATTCTTTTATCAGATATAGATGAGTTAAACATTGACTTTGAAAAACAAATGTTGGTTGTATATACTTTTACAACTATTTATCATAGAAAATATTATCTTTCGGGACTAAATGTCGATAACCGTGTCTTAAGTATAAATTATAAAATGGAAACTAAATCAGGAACAGGGGACGCGTCTTTACCGTACCAACGCTGGTTTGTAATTAAACTTGATAATTTGGACATTGACTCGGTTGAGCTTAAAGAAATTTCGTAAAAACTTAATAAGCGTGTACGTTTTCCGTACACGCTTTTATTTTATTCCGCGGTCTGATAGTGCATTGTCGCGTTTATTATCGCCGAATTATCGTACAACGCCGTCTGCTCCGTCACGCTTTCGTTTTCTACGGTAACGGCGTTCCACTGCGCCGCGGTGCCCCGGAAATAGATATCTTTCAGCGCGGTGTTATAGTGGAAAGCATGTCCGTAAACAAACTTTTCGTTATAGTAATAAGCTCCGTCAATCTTTGTAAGCGTTGAAGGCAGATAAAGCGTTTCAAGCGATTGACAAGCGCCGAAAGCACCCGCGGGAATTTCGGCAATGCGCGCTTCGATTTTAACCGTCTTCAGATTTTCGCAGGAATGAAAAGCGGCGCGCCCTATACCGAAAGTAGTTTTATCATCTGTCTTAATATCGCACACGCTTGCGGGAACGGTTATCTCTTTAAGACCGGAATATGTGAAAGCCTGCTCGCCGATAGTAGTCAAACCTTCGGGTAAAGTAATTTCTTCCAACCCGTTGCAGTTGAAAAACGACATTATCCCGATAGTTTTAACGCCGGCGGGAATATTCACAGTTTTCAGCGCCCTGTCGTAACCGAACAACCCCTGCGCAATTTCATCTATTTCAATACCTTCTTCAAACACGACTTCCGTCAGGGAATAGTTGTACGCAAACGCGGCGGCGCCGATTTTTTTAACTGACGCAGGGACAGTCAATTTCGAAAGACCTGTCATAACAAGCCCCTGCTCGGCAATTTCGGTTACGGGTACCCCATCGTGTTCGGACGGGATAACGTACTCGCCTTTGAGTTTATTTGTAAATCCGGTACAGGAAAAAACGTAGTATGAGTTTCCGTCTTCATCCTGTTTCAGGGTGAACTGTTCTGAAAATTTACAGCCTGCGGCAAAGGGCAGACAACAAAGCGAAATCAATAAAGTTATTATAATTGCGGTAAATTTTTTCATACCGACATTCTAACACAGGGCATAAAAAAAGACAAGCAAAATCTTTTGCCCGTCTTTACCTGCACACGTCTTTGAAAACGCGCGCAAAATTTTTATAAGCCAGCTTTTCAAGCGCCGCGCCCGAAATGCCGCTGTCTTCGATAAAGTTTAAAAGCGCGGGCATCTTTTCGCAGCCTTCGATATTTTCACACGCGGGGATACCGTCGAAATCGCTTCCGAACGCAATTGTATCTTCGCCGCCGACCTTAATAAGATGCCTGATGTGGTCGACCGCCCGCCGCAAAGCGTTGCCACGTCCCAGAAACCGTTTGCAGAAATTAACGCCCACAACGCCGCCGCAAGCGGCTATTTTTTTTATAAGCGCGTCAGTCAGGTTGCGCGGCACGTCGCAAACGCCCGCGCAGTTTGAGTGGCTTGCGACAAGCGGAATTTTTCTGCCGCGCAGCATCTCTTCCGCGCCGCCGTCGGAAAGGTGCGAAATATCTACTATTATCCCCTTTTCGTCCAGCCTGCTTACGACTTCGCGCCCCAAAGGTTTTAACCCGCGCGTCTCGCGCCCGCCATGGGGCGAAAGGTTGGGGTATGCAAGTTCGTTTTCATAATTCCACACCGGCGAAGCCATCCTCACGCCCAGATTATAAAGTCCGTCCGCTTCGTCCGCAGATTTTAAAAAACCCAGATTTTCAACCGTGAGAATCACGCCCGTCCCGCCGCCGTCAAGACAGTATTTCAAGTCCGAATAGCCCCTGACCGCAATTATGCCCCGCCCCGCTTCGAACATACAGTTTTTGTAATATTCCGCATATAGCCCGAAGCGGCTGTCAGCCCCGTCACCCTGGGTAAAAACCGCAAAGCACTGGGCGGCACAGCCGCTCTTTTTCAGTTTATCCAGATTTACCTGCAACCCGCCGTCCTTTAACGGAATTTTTTCGTCGCAACTTTTCGTCAGCGTGTCGCAGTGTAAGTCTATGTACTTCATTTTCTTAAAAGCCGCCTTAAAATGCACCTTATAGGTTTAGGCGGTTTTATGCAGATTACGGTCATACTTCACCCCTGTTGATTATTACAAGGGCGTTACCGCTTACCGTCAGATATGCCGCGCTGTCTTCAACGATATTCGAAATGCCGCGGCATTCGCCGTAAGACAACGCTTCGGGATAACGGTATTTTAGCCCTGCACTATCCATTATATGCAATCTGCCGCCGAAAGGTAACACGGAAAAGGTTGTCCCTTTAAAATCGCCCAAAAAAATTTTTCCGCCCGCGAGAAAAATTAGCGAACGCTCCGTTATCATACAGGCGCGTACCCCTTCTTCGTGTGCGCGGTATAAAAGGTGGATATTGCCAAGAAAATGGTCTTCGCGTCCGCCACCGCCGCCGTAAATCTCTATTTCGGAAACGCCATGTTCCAGCATTTTGAAGAGCGCTATTTCCCCGTCGGTATAATTCTTTTCGGCGGGATAAATCTCTTCGGGCGCGGGATAAGGCACTTCGTCAAGGCTGTCGAAGTCGCCCACGTTTTTGTCTATCCTGACCCTGTTTTTTGCCCACTTATACGCGCCGTCGCAACAGTACACGAGCGCGCCGCGCGCGTCTATTTCGCCGCCGTAGGGGTCGCCGTTTAAAAGTATAATCCCTTTCATTTTTTCAAAGCGGAAATTGCCGCCGTTGTATCGGGCGCGTTGAACACCGCCGAACCTGCTACAAGCACGTTTGCGCCAGCCGCGCGTATCGCCGCCGCGTTGTCCAGAGTCACCCCGCCGTCTATTTCTATATCCATATCGGGTCTGCCGATAAAGCGGGCGTATTCACGCGCCTTTTCTATCTTCTGCATAACTTCGGGAATGAATTTCTGTCCGCCGTAACCGGGGTAGACCGACATCAGAAGCACCATATCGCACAACGGAAATACGGGGAAAATGTTTTCCACGGGAACGTCGGGATTTACCACCGCGCCGCACTTTACGCCGTACGACTTAATCATTTTAAGCGTTTCTTCCAGATAGCTGTCCGAAATTTTTTTGCACGCCTTGTAATGCACGGTTATAATATCCGCGCCCGCGTCCGCAAAAAATTTAACCTGCGTTTTGGGGTGTTCTATCATAAGGTGCGCGTCCAGCGGCAAAGACGTTAGCGGTCTTATGTTTTTTATCATCTGCCCGCCGAAAGTTATAGGTTCTACAAAACTGCCGTCCATAACGTCGCAGTGAATTAAATCCGCCCCGCTTCTTTCCAGTTTTTTAATAGTTTCGCCCATAACCGAAAAATCCGCCGAAAGTATGGAAGGCGCTATTTTTATATTCATAAATTTTCTCCTTTTAAATATCCCGCGCGCAGCTGCCCGCACGCCCCCGCAATATCCGCGCCCAGACTTCTACGCACGCTTGCGGAAATTCCGCCGTCCGTCAAAGTCTGCATAAAGGCGTAAGCCTGCCTGTCCGAAACCGCTTTAAGTCCGCGCTCTTCCACTTCGTTCAACCTTATCAGGTTTACGTGGCAGGGCTTGCCCTTTAATAAGTTTATAAGCGCCTGCGCGTGTTCCGCGGAACAGTTTTCACCCGCGATAAGCGAATACTCGAAGATGTACCGCCTGCCCGTCTTTTCGAAATAGTGGGCGCAGGCTTTTAAAATTTCGTCAATTGAGTACTTTTTGGCTACGGGCATTGTTCGCGCCCTGCCTTCGTCCGTGGTCTGGTGCAGAGAAACTGTCAAATTGACGGGCAAACCTTCCTGCGCCAGATTATATATAGCGGGAACCAGCCCGCAGGTTGAAAGCGAAATATTCCTTGGCGAAATATTCACCCCGCCCGCGGCTGAGATGTTTTTCAAAAAAGTCACCACGTTGGCGTAATTGTCCAAAGGCTCGCCGCTGCCCATTAAAACCACGTTGGTTACCCCGCGCAATTTGCCGCGTGAGTGCAAAGCGTTCACGACAAGCACCTGCGCAAGAATTTCGCCCGAAGTAAGATTTCTTATAAGTCCGCCCAGAGTGCTTGCGCAGAATTTGCAACCCATTCTGCACCCCACCTGCGTTGAAACGCACTGGGTATTGCCGTACTTATACTTCATTAAAACGCCTTCTATCACGTTTCCGTCCGAGAGTGAAAAGAGATACTTTTCCGTCCCGTCGGAAGACGCCAGCGTTTTTATGATTTTAACAGGTTCGTCTTCATAGCTTTCCAACAGCCGCTTTTTAAATTCGGACGGTATGTTGATACCGGAAATTTTTTTGCCCTGCATAAGTCCGTCGTAAAGCTGTTTTGCGCGGAACTTTTTTTCGCCTAGCGAAAGCGTTAAACTTTCAAGCTGTTCAAAACTCAAATCCTGTAAGACGTTTTTCATACCACAAACTGCGAAAAGGTTTTAAAGCACTCGTCCATTGCCGCCGCGGAAGGCATATGCCCCGAATTTTCAACCACCGTTACCGTAACGTTTTTATTGTTGCAGTCTTCAACCGCCTTTAAAATCGCCGTTGTCGAAGTTACGACGTCCGTTCCGCCCTGCAATATACGGTATTCAACCTGCAATTTTTCAAGCAGGGGCGAAAGGTCCAGCTTCAAAAGTTCGTACCACAGCGTTTTATTTTTCATATAGCCGTTTTTAACCACCGCCATAAAATCGCGCAATTTATAGTCGGGACTTGACAGCAGCCCTTTTACAATTTTGCCCACGGGCGCGGGCGCGGCGTTTTTATTTACATACGCGTCGGTGTATTTTCTTAAAAGTTTGTACAGCGTTTTAAAATTCTTTTCAAAAACTTTGTATGCGCAGTCCGTGCCCGTTTCCACTATTTTCCGCACTGCCTTTTTAACGCCGTCGGGCGCGCCGTCAAACGCGGCGACAACTTCCGCATTGAAGAAAAGATTTTTAAGCACCTGACCGTAAACGAAAACTCCGTCTATTTTTTCTGCAACGCGCAGAGCCGCATAAAAGGCAAGAATACTGCCCCAGCTCACGCCGAAAAGGTACAGTCTGTTTTCGGGGAAGCGCGCCTTTATATAGTTTACAAGGTCGCAGGTCATATCGGCAAAATTTTCAACATGAAAGCCGTCGTCGATTACGTAATTGTTTATTCCGCAGCCCAACTGGTCCCAATAAACCATTACGGCTTTATCCGTCCATTCGGGGAACAAACCGCGGCACCCAACAGAAAAGGGTACGGGCGAACTCGGTCCGCCGTGCAAGCATATGACCACGGGCAAGTCCTTTTTTTTGCCTTCAATCAGAATTTTCTGTTTATATCCGCCCAGCTCTGCCGTGACGACTTCCGACACTTCGCAGCTTTGTATATAATTTCTTCTCGCTTTGTTCATATTTTCTCCTTTATAAATGACGTCAAATAAAACCCTGCGCCCAACGATATGTGCGGCAGAAACTGCAACCCGAATTTTGTTTTACGGTGTTCGAGCGGGCTATCGGGAATTTGCAGGGCGAAGCCTGCGCAGTCCCGCAAAAAGCCGTATACTATGCTGTCGTTTTCTTCGGGAAGGACGGAACAGGTTGAATAGTACAGCTTTCCGCCTTCCTTCACGTAGCGGGAACAGTTTTTTAAAATTGCAAACTGCACGGCGTTCAAAGACGCTATATCCTGCTCTTTTCTGAAAAGTTTTATATCGGGATTTTCATTTATGACCCCCGTACCCGAACAGGGAACGTCGCATAAAACCGCGTCAAACGCGCCTTCGTATTCAGGGTTGAACACTCCTGCGTCGCCCGTGACGACCGTCACGTTTTGCGCGGACATACGGTGTGCGTAAGCCTTTATAAGTTCCGCCCTGTGAAAGTGAAGTTCGTTAGCGGTGACGTTGCCGCACTTTGACGACAGCAACACGGATTTACCGCCCGGGGCGGCGCACGCGTCAAAGAATTTTTGACAGGGCGCAACCGCCGCGCATATAGCTACCGAACCTACCGACTGAAACGTATAGTCGCCGCAGTCGAAATTTTTGTCGCGGGTAAAATTTTTAAAGATATACAGATTTTCAAACGGGGTGTCAATGTGCGGCTTATCGAGATAGCTTTCCGCTCCCCTTTCAAACCTGACCGCAATGCCCTGCGACGGCGCGGATAAAACGGGCGCCGCTTCGCTTTTGTAACTTCTGCGCAAGCGCTTTACAAGCCACAACGGCGCGCTGCACTCAAACGCGATTTTTTCGTCCGTGTTTGCGGGCGCGGGCGGAATTTTGTAAGAGCGCAGAAAAGCGTTCACAAAACCAGCAGCCCCGTCTTTGCCCAGTTTTTTTGTAAGTTCAACCGCGCTGTCAACCACCATATAGTCGTGCTTTGACATAAATTCAAGCATATACAGAGCAATTTTAAGTATCAGCCTTACCGCGCTTTTGGGCTGCTTTTTCGTATTTGCCGAAATTACCGCGTTCAGATAAATATCCTTTTCCAGAACGCCGTAGCAAATTTTAACCGTGCGCGGTTTGTTTATAAATTCTATAGGGGTTTCGGCGAGAGCCTGTTTCAGATACTTGCCGCCGTAAACCTTTGAAAGCACCAGATAGGGGTCGCAGAGCGGGTTAGTCAAGTTTGTCCCCCGCCTTTATTTTTCTGCCGTTGGCAAAGTCGCCCGCCTTCATTTTTTTGCCGCCTGCGGGAATTAATTCCGTTATCATCAACGCGCCGCGTCCGCACGCAACGCATACACCCCTTTTATCGGCGGAAAGCACCGTACCCGCTTCCCCCGCGCCGTCGCAGACGTAAGCGTTTAAAATATTCAGCGGGTTGCCGTTTTGCAGACAGTATGCCACGGGTTCGGGATTCATTGCGCGGATAAGGCGCGCCACTTCTTCCGCGTCGCGGTCGAAGTTTATCACGGCTTCCGCTTTGGTTATTTTTTTGCAGTGCGTAACCTTAGCTTCGTCTTGTATGAGAAGGCTCGGTTCGCCCGCTTTCAGATATTCAACAGCTTCCGTCGCAGCTTCCGTCGCAAGAGAAGAAAGTTCGGCTTGAAGTTCGCCGTAAGTTCTCTCGCCTACTTCGCACCGCTTTACGAGAAGTATCCCGCCCGAATCAACTTCGAGTTCCGTCTTCATAACGGTAATGCCCGTATACTTTTCGCCCGCCAATATCGCCGACTGTATGGGCGAAGCGCCCCTGAATTTGGGCAGGAGCGAAGCGTGCAGGTTCCACACCCCGTCCTTAAAACAGTCCAGAACTTCGCGCGTTAAAATCTGTCCGTAGGCGCAGGTTATCATTATGTCCGCAAGATTGGATATTTCCAGAACGTGGTCTCGCACTTTTGCAAAGTCGTAAACGGGTAAACCCAATTCAAGCGCCGCCGCCTTTACGGGAGTAGGCGTCAGAATTTTTTTTCTGCCGACGGGTTTGTCGGGCTGGGTCAGCACCGCGACGATTTCCACGCCCGCTTTATGCAACGCTTTAAGCGCGGGAACCGCAAACTCCGGCGAGCCGGCAAAAACGATTTTCATAAATTATTCCTCCGGCGGAAGGTCGTAAAGTTCAACCGCTTTGACGGTGTAAAGTATACCGTCAAGATGGTCAAGCTCGTGACAGACGGCGCGGGCAAAAAAGCCTTCGGCGGTCAGCTTGTGCTTTTTGCCGAAACGGTCGCGGTATTCCGCTTTCACCTTATACGGGCGGACGACCGTACCCTGTTTGCCCTTGACCGAAAGGCAGCCTTCCGATCCCGACTGCTCGCCTTTGACCGCGACTATTACGGGGTTGACCAGTTCAAAGTAACCTTCGCCCACGTCTATTACCACAACCCGCTTTGAAATTCCTATCTGCGGCGCAGCAAGCCCCGCACCGTTTTCGGCGCGCACCGTTTCCTTCATATCGTCCAACAGGACGCCCAGTTCTTTATTGAACGCGGTCACCTGCCCGCACTTTTTTCTGAGTACGGGGTCGCCCGTCTGCACAACGTATCTTAACATATTCGCTCCTTAACTTACCGACGGGTTTAACCCGTCCGAATATAATCATGCTTTTTAATTTTCAAGAAAGGTTGACGGGGTTTTCTTCTACATAGACAAAAACAGAATTGTCTGAATTTTTAACCGCCACGTCGTAAATTTGTTCCAGCAGTTTTGCGTCTTTTAACCTTATCAATACCTGATACCGCATTTTGCCCTGTATCTTTTTTATGGGCGAATGCATTTTGTTTAAAAAGTAAAACTCTTCGGGATATTTTCCGCGCAACTCTTCTATCGCAAAGTAAACCGATTTTAAAACTTCCAACGCCTTATCCTTGTCGTCCGACGTGACCATTACCCTGCATATTAGCGAGTACGGCGGGAAATTGGTGGCTTTGCGTATGGCGATTTCGTTTCCGAAAAACCCGTTATAGTCGTAATTCACCGCATAGCGCAGAATATAATTTTCGGGCGAGCAGGTCTGCAACACAACTTTGCCCTTGTCGTCCGCCCTGCCGCTTCTGCCCGATACTTGCGTTATGAGCTGGAAGGTGCGCTCCCCGCTGCGGTAGTCGGAAAAATTAAGGCTCATATCCGCGTCGAGTATCCCGACCAGCGTAACCGACGGAAAGTCATGTCCCTTGGCAATCATCTGCGTTCCCACCAGTATATCCGCTTCCTTACGGGCGAACTTGCTCAATATTTTATAGTGACCGTCTTTGCCCGAAACGGTGTCGTTGTCCATACGCAAAATTCTTGCGGAAGGGAACAGTTCCTTTAAATCGGCAACCACTTTCTGCGTGCCCGTGCCGCTGTACAGAACGTGCAGACCGCCGCACTCGGGACAGGCGGAAAGCATACGGTATTTTGCGCCGCAGTAGTGGCATTTAAGACAGTTGTCTTCGCTGTGGTATGTAAGGGTTACGTCGCAGTTTTCGCACTTTGCGACGTAGCCGCAGTCGCGGCACATAACCGTGCGGGAATATCCGCGCCTATTCAGAAATATTATTGCCTGATTGCCGCTTTTAAGCGTTGCGTCCAGCTCTTCCCTTAACGCCTTTGAAAAAGCCGAATTGTTGCCGCGCCGCACCTCTTTGCGCATATCCGCAATGATAATTTCGGGCAAAGGCTTTTGGTTTATACGCTCGGTAAGAGTGATTAAATTGTACTCGCCGTCCGCCGCTTTTGCATAAGATTCCACCGACGGGGTCGCGCTGCCCAAAATCAGTTTCGCGCCGTTGTACTTTGCGCGCATTAACGCAACGTCGCACGTGGAATATCTGGGCGCGGTTTCGCTGAGATAAGACGGGTCGTGTTCTTCGTCCATTATCACCGCGCCTATATTTTCAAGGGGGGCGAACACCGCGCTTCTCGCGCCTATCGCTATTTTTGCTTCGCCCGAACGCAGCCGCCACCACTCGTCAAATCTTTCGCCTGCGGACAGTCCGCTGTGAAGTATGGCAGCCGCCCCACCGAAGCGAGAGCGCAACTGCGAAAGCATCTGGGGCGTTAAAGAAATTTCCGGCACCAGAAATATTGCCGTTTTACCCCTTTTTATTTCGCGGTCTATTATGTTCAGATAAATTTCCGTTTTTCCGCTGCCCGTCACGCCGTGAATTAAATGCACCTGCTTGTCCGAGTTTTCCACGGACTGCAGCGCGGCGGTCTGCGCGGGGGTAAGCGTTCTCTGCACGCTTTCACCCGACATACCTTCGAACGGGCTGCGCGAAATTTTGCGCTTCTGTATTTCCAGCGCGCCCTTTTCCGCAAGCGAATTGATTGCGCCGCGTCCGAACATTTCGCACAGAGCGGGCAGTTCTTCTTCGCCTTTCTGCGCAAGATATTCTATTGCCTGCGCCTGTTTTTTCGCGCCCGCCGAAAGTTTTACGTCCGCCGTTTTAAACACGGCAAAATTTTTAAACGCTTCACGCACCTTGCCCAAGCGCATTTCGGACGGCAGAAAGAGCCTTAAAGCCGCGGCTTTCGGCACGCGGTACCTTTCCGAAACGGTGTGCATTAAAGTAAGACATTCGGGGACGAGCGCGGGAGCTTCGTCGAATACCGAAATTACGGGCTTCACTTTTTCCGCAGGGTATGCGGAAACGCGGCTTACGCCTATCACGAAGCCGTCAAGCACCCTTCCGCCGAAGGGCACTTTTACCCTTGCTCCGGCGGTCAACCCGTCGGGGCAGGAATATTCGAATATCTTATCCACGTTGGAGTGGGCTACGTCTACTATAACTTGCGCGAACATCTCACAATATTTTTTTCGCTGCGGACCTTGAAAAAAGCCGCAGCGAACAATTAATCCTTGGTGTACTTGATTTTGCCTTCGGCTATTTCCTTGCAGGCTACCGAAATTTCTTTTAAATACTCGTCGGGGTCGCCGTGCGCCGCATGGTGTTCCAAAATCTGTCTTGCGCGCTTTGCCGCCACTACGCACAGGCAATAGCGCGAAGCCGCCTGTCCGTCCAAGCCCAACTGTTCAATCAAAAGATCTACGGAAGGTTGATTTATCATTTTATATCTCCTTTTTTATTTGCGATAATTTTTTCTATCTGCGCGACCGTCTTTAAAAGGTCGTCGTTTATTACCGTACGGTCGTATTCGTCTTTTTTGGAAATTTCGTACTGCATACGGCTTATGCGCTTTTCAATGGTGTCCCTGTCTTCCGTGCCGCGCTTCAAAAGCCTTGCTTTAAGCTCTTCCGCGTCGGGCGGCAGCACCATTATAAGCAACGCGTCTGGCATTACCCGCTTAACCTGCAAAGCGCCGTCCACTTCTATTTCCAGTATCACGTCGCTCTTTTCAAGCTGACTTTCAACGAAGTCTTTAGGCGTGCCGTAATAGTTTTCAAAATGGTTGCTGTATTCCAGAAACCCGCCGCGGGCTATCTTTTCTTCAAACTGTTCTCTGGTGATGAAGAAGTAAGACTTACCGTCAATTTCGCCTGCGCGCGGCGTGCGGGTGGTACATGATACGCTAACCGCATATCCGCCCCTTTTCAAAAGTTTTTTAACTATAGTGCCCTTGCCCACGCCCGAAGGTCCGGACAAAACTATCAACAAATGCTTACTCGACATTCTGAACCTGTTCGCGCACCTTTTCGATTTCGTTTTTAAGGGCAAGACCCAGTCTTGTTATTTCCAGATCGTTTGATTTCGAACATATGGTGTTCGCTTCGCGGTTGAATTCCTGGACCAGAAAATCCAGCTTTCTTCCCACAAGTTCCTGCGCGCATATCTCGCGGAACTGGCAAATATGCGAATGAAGACGGGTAAGTTCTTCGTCTATGTTGGACTTATCCGCAAACAGCGCGGCTTCGGTCAGAAGCCTTGCCTCGTCCACTTCGGCGCCTTCGAGAATCTTTTTTATTTTAACTTCCAGCTTTTCCTTGTAGCCCTGAACCACAAGGGGGGCGCGCTCTTCTATGCCCGAAACCAGTTTTTCTATTACGCCCATACGCGAAAGCATATCTTCTTTCAGTTTTTCGCCTTCCGTCCTGCGCATAGCGTTAAGTTTATCCAGCGCAATTTCGAGCGCGGCTATCAACGCGCGCGAACACTGCTCGTCCGCGGAAGACAGGTCGTCCGTCTTTATCACGTCGGGATAGCGGAGAACGGAAGTCACCGAAAAATCGTTTACAGCCTGCGGAAACAGTTTTCTGATTTTTTCCGCCGCTGCCGCGTACGCCTTTGCCGTGCCTTCGTCAAGGTACAGCTCGCGCACTTTTTCGCGCTTATCGTTCAAAGAAACGTATATATCCGCATGTCCGCGCGTCAGTTTTGCACGAACGGTCGCGCGTACCGAATCTTCGCAGGCGGCGAAAATTTTGGGGGCTTTGACGTTTATATCCAGATAGCGGTTGTTAACCGTCTTAATTTCCGCGCAAAGCTCTATGCCGTCCTTTTTATACTCTCCCCTGCCGTAGCCGGTCATACTTAACATAGGCAAGCCCCCTTTTTATATTATACAGAAATATTATACCAACATATTTTGAAAATTACAAGCAAAAGCGGCGTATTGAAAAACAACACGCCGCAAAAAAATCAGTAATCCGCCCGCACGTCGCCGTTAAGCCCCTTTGTCCTTGTGGTTACAACGCGGTAACGGTTTTTGGGCGTTATCTCGTAAAGGGTCAACGGTCTTGAAGAAGACGCTATTTCCCCGTTGGTTTCGGCAAAGAACGCAACGTTGCCCGCGCACATAATTACGGGTACGCCGTACAGGTAAGAGTACGCCCTTATGAGAAGAGGCGGTATATTGTCCTTCAACTCTTCCATTACCCCCACTATCAGGTTGCAGCCGCACATCGAAAGCGCCTTTATTCCGTCGGGAAAATACAAGTCGTTTTCAATGCACAGCCCCACCTTAAAGCCGCCCACGCTGTAAAAACCCAGCCCCGCGCCGCTTTTATAATCTTCGCAGTCTATTACGTGGTTCATATCGGTTATGCCCAGAAGTTTGCCCCTGTCCGCAACGGCGACCGATTTTCTTAAAATGCCGCGGCTGACCGTCTTGCAGCCGCAAAGCACGCCGCACCCCGCCGTCCGCGAAAGACGCGCCGCGTCTTCGAACTTATCGGTTAAACCTTTAAGTTCGCTTTCGTAATTCACTTCGCCCAGCCCCCCGAACCCGAAAAGAGCGATATCGCATTCGGGCAGGGATTTAATATCTTTAA
>CAOMHR010000019.1 GCA_948482865.1 Christensenellaceae bacterium | reverse complement strand
GCCCTATCTTGACAGAAACACCGAAAACGGTATGGCTGTCTGCGCGGGCAGGCTGAGAGAGGACAACCTTTTCGATTACAAGTTTATAGGTTTTTCGCACAATACCCTGCGGGGCGCGGCGGGCGGCGCGGTCCTGCTTGCCGAACTTCTGGCGGCAAAGGGATATCTGGACTGAATTTAAACAATTCACCTTTGACGGACAAAACGCTTACAATAAATAAGAGGAAATTATGATAAATTTTTGTAACGGTATTTTAACGGCAATGATTACCCCTTTCGATGAAAAGGGTGTTAATTCAGAAGAATTCGGAAGAATGATTGAATACCAGATTGAAGGCGGAACTTCAGCGTTGGTGGTTTTGGGAACGACCGGCGAACCCGCCACCATGACCGAAGACGAAAAAGAACAGGTTATTAAATACGCCGTTAAAAAAGCCGCGGGTCGCATCAAAATTATCGTAGGCACAGGCAGCAACGACACAAAAAAGGCTGTTGCCGCGTCTGTTAAAGCCGAGAAGCTGGGAGCCGACGGCGTGCTTGCCGTAACCCCCTACTACAACAAATGCACACAGCAGGGACTTTACGACTATTACAGACAGATTTGCGACGCGGTTAAAATTCCCGTTATCGCCTACAACGTGCCTTCCCGCACGGCTGTAAACATAGAACCCGCCACGGTTGAAAAACTGGCGAACATTCCAAATATGGCGGGAATTAAAGAAGCCAGCGGCAATATGGCGCAGACCTGCGAAACAATGCGCAGAATACGCGGCAAAATGGATTTATATTCTGGCGAAGACTTTTTAAACCTGCCCATGCTTGCAATAGGCGGCGCGGGGCTTATTTCGGTTACTTCCAACATTGCGCCCAAACTCATGAAACAACTTTATACGCTGGTTTCGGAAAATAAACTTAAAGAAGCCAACGAAGTTCAGGACTTCCTGCTGCCCTTGGAAGACGCGTGTTTTCTGGAAGTTAACCCCATACCCATTAAGGCGGCTTACAATATGATAGACTTCAACGCGGGCGTGCCGCGCTCTCCTTTGACAGAGCTTGAAGAAAGCAATAAGATAAAGTTACGGCAGGCTATTAAGAACGCGGGGTTAAAAGTTTATGATTAATATACTCGTTTGCGGAATTTGCGGAAAAATGGGCGCGGCAGTTGCAAACCTTTTAAAAAACGACGCGGAAGCGCGCGTATGTTGCGGCGTTGACGTTACGCCCTGTGAAGACGGAAAAATACCGGTATACAAAACCTTTGACAGCGTGAAAGAAAAAGCCGACGTAATTCTGGATTTCTCTTCCCCCGCCGCTTTAAACGCAGAACTCGACTGGGCTGTTAAAAACGGCATTCCCGTAGTACTCGCCGCAACAGGCTACGACGGCAACCAGTTAAAATTAATAGATTCCTGCGCAGAAAAGATTGCAATATTCAAAACGGCAAACTTTTCTATAGGCGTAAACCTGCTTGTGAAACTGGTGCGCGAAGCAGCCCTTACCCTTGGCGAAAAATTTGACATAGAAATTGTTGAAAAACACCACAACCAGAAAGTAGACGCGCCTTCAGGCACCGCGCTCATGCTTGCGGACGGCGCAAACTCGGCGTTCGGCGGCGGTAAACAATACCTGAACGGCAGAAGCGGAAAAACAGGCAAACGCGGAAACGAAATAGGCATACACGCCGTACGCGGCGGAACTATTGTGGGCGAACACGACGTTATTTTTGCGGGCGAAGATGAAGTGATAACCCTTTCGCACTCGGCAAGCTCTAAACGGGTATTTGCGGCAGGCGCGATAAAGGCGGCAAAGTGGCTTGCAGGCAAGCCCGCAGGCAAATACGATATGACCGACGTTATTTAAAATTAATATTCAAACGGCGCACGGACGTTCACGTCCGTGCGCCGTTATTTTGTTTTTCAAAATGATTAATTGCCAGAACTTTTTTCAGCGGCAATTGCTTCCGCCGCTCCTGCGGGGGTGGTCACAACCGTTTTGCCGAAATCGCTGAAAACATAATTGTACTTATATGTTGTTTTATAAGTAGTGTCTTCTTCTACGCCTTCTTCCGTCCGCGTTTGCGATACGCCGACAACGTAGCCGTCCTTAAACGACATACTTATCTCCGTCCGGTCTCCGTTCAGATACAATGCTGCGGAATAAACGCCGTTGCTGTAAGTAAACGCCGAATAAAGTTCGGTTATTTTTACGCCCTGACCGTCTTCGGTAGTCGAAAACAGACTGTTCTCAAACGAATAAAGTACGCTGCCGGTTAAAAACTGTTCATTGAGAGAATCTTGCGAAACAGCTGTGTTCGAATATACCTTCCACTCGGCATCGTCAAAAATCGCCGCCCATATGGTAAGATTTTCAACTTCGTTGTAAGATTTGTGTTCGGAAGTCTCTTCTTCGTCTTCTTCGCCGAACAATTCAGCCCCCGTCGTTTTAAGCGTAGTATTAGTTTCCAACAGAATTTTTTTGGAGTTGTAATCAAAATACAATTTACCCGCTATAGTTTCTTTACCGACGTAATTTACAGTCTTATCTCCAACCTTGCCGGAAGCGCTTTCTACGTTTTCACCGCGGATTTCGGCGGTGTAATTTCCCACTTCAGACGTTGCTGTAATAGCAGTTTTCCACTGCTCGGCGGTGACTTCTTCCCCTTTGGGAACTCCGTCTGTCCCGTCGCCACATGCCGTAAATGTGATAACTCCCGCCGCAGCCACTGCGCCCGCCAATAACATTGCCATTGTTTTTTTAGTCATAATTCTTCTCCGCATTAATATTTCCGCACACGGTGCGTACATATATATTACTACCCAATTTGGGTAGTGTCAACCAATTTTGGGTAGTTGTCAAGTAAAATTTTTATATGAAGTTCAATGAAAGATTAAAAGAAATCCGTCACGAAAGCGGATACGTGCAAAAAGACGTTTATACGCTTTTGCGCGTTTCACCGAACTGCTATGCTTCCTGGGAACAGGGGCGCACGCAACCGGATATAGAAAATATTAAAAAGCTCTGCAAAATTTTTGAAGTTTCCGCAGATTATCTTCTGGGTTTGGAAGATTAAGAAAGCGGCGCACGGATTTATAAATCCGTGCGCCGCTTTTTCATAAATGCGCATTTTTGTATTTGCAGCACTTCGTAGACGGTCCAGATAAAAGGTTTCCGTGAATATCAAACTGCGAACCGTGGCAGGGGCACTCCCAACGTTCGGCGTCGCCGTTCCATTTAAGCTCTCCGTGCATATGCGGACACATACTGCCGATAATGTGCAGATTGTTTTTACCGTCCCTATACACGGCGCGTTTTTTACCGTTTATGAACACAACCTTTCCGCTGCCGCTTTTGATTTTGCGCGCGCTCTTAAACGTTATCCTGAAATAGCCCAGAAAAATCTCTTTTAAATTCGTGAACGCGTTTGATATAATTTCACCCGCCGCGCCCTTTATTTTCCGTTGGGGCGAAAACAGATTCGCATACGGGTTTTCTTTGCCCAGAATCAAATCCCTTATGACCTGCGCGCAGACCAGCGCGTTCGTCATACCCCATTTATTGAAACCCGTAACCACGTAAACGTCTTGCGCGGTTTTGGAATACCTGCCCGCCATAGGCATACCGTCAAAAGTCATTACGTCTTCGGCGTGCCAACAGTTCAACGCTTCGCCGCCGAAAAGTTCTTTGGCGGTCTTTTCAAGTTTTTTAAACCGCCCGCACTCCTTACTTCTTCCGGTTCTGTGGTCGCCCCCGCCAAGAATAGTTCCGTCACGGTACGGACGAATTGAAATACCGTCTTCCTTTTCGTCAAGATAGGCGGCGTTCGCTCTTTTTCCGTTTACGGCAACAGTGTACGAAGTCGACTGGCGCAACTTGAAATAGTATCCCCCGCGAGAATTTATTATCGGATAATGTGTGGCGATTATAATTTTTTCCGCCTTGATAAAACCGCCGTCCGTTTTAATCAGCTTGGTTTTCGGGTCTACGTCTATCGCGCGGCTGTTTTCAAAAATTTCGAACTCCACGGGCAGCGCGGACAAAAATTTGAGCGGGTCAAAAACATACTGTCCTTCCGCTTTCAGCGCGACAGCCGCGTTAAAATAATCCACATTATCGCACAGCCCGCACTTTGCGCCGAAAGATTGCAAAAGCTCGCAAGTTTTTTTCAAGGCGCGGCTGTCGTTTCTACTGAAAATAAAGCCGTCCGTCTCTTCGAAATCGCAGTCGATACCGTATTTTTCAACAAGTTCCACGTACTTTTCCATAGCTTCGGTCTGCGATTTATAATAAAGCTCTGCAACGCCCCGCCCGTAGCGCATAAAAAGGTCTGCATAAACGCTGCCCTGATTGTAAGTAATTTTTGCCGTCGTCAGCGCCGTTGTGCCTGAAAAGAGTCTGTCCGCTTCAATCAGCGTTACTTTTTGCCCCGCTTCCGCTAAAAAATACGCGCAAAGAAAACCTGCAATTCCGCCGCCTATTACCACCGTTTCCCTGTCGCCCGCTTCAATAGAAGGATATCTGGCTGCGCTTCCGCGCCATACGCTTTTATTTTCCATAAAAAATTTATTGACTTAAAAACGCATTGAAATACTCCCCGCGCCTGTAAAAGCGCGGGGAGCGATTAAAATTTTACGATAATGAAATTTTGTCCGAAACGCTGCGGATAAATATGCCGCGGCGCACGCCTTCGTCTATGCACGCGGACACAAACGAAGATAGTTTGTCGCTTACGCGCACTTTAAGTTCCTTTAACGTTGCGGGAATCAGTTCGTCCGCATACACGCTGACTTTGTTCAGAAGTATACTCTTCACCAAAGAGATTACGTCGAAAGGCGTAAAATCGGTGTCCGCGGTGCGCTGGCTTACGCCGTCTTCCACGCGGTATCTGTCAAAGCCCGAATATTTGTCCGCTTTAAAGTAGTATACGTTGCCGAGCATTGTGCAGCTTTCAAACGCGCATTTATCTATGAGCGAGCGCAACTTACTTTCAAGTTTTACGCCATATTTTGAGATGCCGTACGCCGCGAGTGTGCGCTTCATAAGATACTGGGTTGAAATGGGTTCTTCCGCCACCACTACCGCCTTTATTGTACGCATAACTTCCGCGTCGTTTTCTCCGTTCAGAATATAGTCGGGCGTTTGCGGCTTTGATTCTGCTTTGGCAAAGCGGTAAGGCTTTTTGAAATTGAGCGCGGGACTCAGTCCGCCCGACGTCAACTTATCCAGATAATCCTTAATCTTTTTAATTTCGCGCTTGGGATTGTTGAAGAAATTTAACGAGTGCATTCTGACAACGTTCCAGTTGCCGCGCTTCAATGTCTGAACCTGCATAACCGTCCTGTCCTTGACGGAAAACTCGGGTTTGCCGTCGCAAAGCACAGCAAGAATGAAATTGTGTTTGTTTTTCGGGTCGACAACAGCCACGTCTATTTTGAAGTCCGAAACGCCCACGTCGCAGCGGCAGTCGTAGCCGTAAGCGGACAGCTCTTCAGCCACGAATTTACCTATGCTCTGTTTGTTGATAATAATTTCGTTGCTCTTTACAGAAATGTTCGTTCTGCCCTTTTCGGCAAATTCCAGAAAGGCTTTAAGTCCCGCCACGCCGCGCGAAGTCGTGCGCGACATATCTATCATAGAGTACCGCATAGACGAGAATACAATCATCTCTTCCCTTGCGCGCGATACCGCTACGTTCAGCCTGCGCCAGCCGCCAAGCTGGTTGAGCGGTCCGAAGTTAAGCGAAATTCTGCCGTATTTGTCGGGACCGTAGCACACCGAAAAGAGTATTACGTCCCTTTCGTCGCCCTGAACGTTTTCAAGATTTTTGACGAAGAGCGGCTCTTCCCTGTCATACGCCGCGCTTTCAAGTCGGTTGGATATCAGTTTTTTATTCAAAAGCCTTTCGATATACACCTGCTGTGGCGTACTGAAAGTAACTATTCCTATGCTCGAATTTTTAAGTCTTTCGTCTTTAAGCCGCCTTATAACTTCGGAAACAAGCGCTTCTGCTTCAAGACGGTTGCACTTGGTGGCGCCGCGCTCGTAAGTGCCGTCTTCTATATATCTTAATTGCACCTTGCTTTCCAGTGTATCGGGCGAAGGGAATGTGCAAAGTCTGCTTGAATAGTAGGTTATATTTGAAAAGGCTATTAAACTTTCGTGCTTTGAACGGTAGTGCCAGATTAAATGCTTTTCGGGAATGCCCAATGCAAGGCAGTCGTCCAGCACCGATTCTAAATCGTCAGTTTCGGGGTTGTCTTCGTCCTGACCGCTTGCGGTGAAGAAAGACGTTGGCGGCATCTGTTTGGGGTCGCCAACTATCACCGCGCTCTTTGCCCTTGCAAGCGCGGGTACCGCTTCGCAAGTCGGCATCTGCGACGCTTCGTCGAAAATTACCAGATCGAACAAATCAGACCGCGCCGGCAGATACTGCGAAACCGTTATAGGGCTCATTAAAAGGCAGGGCGCGACAACGCGCAAAAGCTCAGGTATTTCAGAAAACAGAGTACGCAGATTAAGCCCGCGCATATTGCCCTTTATGCTGCGCTGGAAAGTCATAAGTTCCAACGCAAGCGGTCCTTCCGTCTCCTTTGCGGGCAGACGTGAAATTAAGTCAGAACGCAGTTTTTCGCGCGTGAGTGAAGAAAACTCTTCCAGTTGCTGCGAAAAACTTGCAGCCGTCGCATCCTGCACGTTTGCAGAGAATGAAGACAGCGTTTCATCCGCGGGGATATTGGTCTGTATAAAGTTGCGGTAAACGTTTTTCCTGAAAGACGACAGAATAAGTTTTCCGCTTATTCTTCCGCTCTCCATAGCGTCGGTGATAAACGTCAGACCGCAATCGTTCAGTTTTTTTGCGGTAGCCTTGTACATACACCAGGCGGGCAACATATCTATATTGTCGATAAGGGACGAGCATTTGCCCGTGTAGAACTCGAACAGATCCAGATCCTGACAGTCGTCTTTATCGGTTTTTGTAATTTTCAAAAAGTGGTCGCAACTCTTATTGAAGGTTACTGCGGCGGAAATCAAACCGTTAATCAAGGGTTTAAGCTGTCCGCCCGCGGCGTTTACGCACACGCTGTTGAACGCGTCCGCATTGTAGTCCATAAACACTTTTGCGCACAGCTTGTGCAAATTGTAAAGGGGGCGTAAAAATTCTTCGCGCTTTTTATCGTGAATGCCGCCGCCCATTCCCAGAAACTGCGAACTTAATGCGGTATTGGAAAGTATGCGCGAACGCGCCGCTTCGATTTCGTATGCGCGTTTAATCCATTCCACTTCGTCCTTTTCTTTCAACGATTTGGGCGAGCAACGGTTTATGCGCTTCAACACGGCGAGAAGAATTTTTGATGAGCGGTAATTTTCACCCCAGTTGTCAAGCTCGCTTTCAATATAGGGCGCAAATTTCGAAATTTCGGGCAGGGTGCGGAAGTTGGTAAGCCAGTGCTTAGCTTCGCTGTCGTACCGCAAATTCGCGTTATAGAATTTATAAAACTCTTCTTCTTCGCACTCGAAAAATTCAGATAGCTCGTCGCTCTTTAAAATGGAAGCAATTTCAATAAGACTCTCTAATTTTTTGTAAGTAAAGGTGCTTACTCGCTGGTTGAAAGTATCAAGGAACAGCCCCAGATAATTTTTAAGGTGTTTGAGTTCCGCAAGCACGACTTCCGCCG
The DNA here is from genome assembly GCA_948482865.1 of Christensenellaceae bacterium. GTDB lineage: Bacteria > Bacillota > Clostridia > Christensenellales > Borkfalkiaceae > Coproplasma. Next base: position 7,216 of record CAOMHR010000019.1, on the reverse strand, counting down.
AGCAGAGAACGGCGTTTTTGGTAGCCGCGTCGCACGAAGTCAGGTTCACCCCCGAAAAGGGCGAACGGTGAACCCCGCCGCACTCCTGCGCGGCAGCCTGCGCGGTTATAAGCATACTTTCGCACTCTTCAAGGCGTTCCTTGGTAAGAGTGTCGTAAAAAGTTGTTTCGATATTTACAAGCTCGGGCGCGCTCTTGTTTTGCAGATAGTAAACTATCGCTTCGTAAACGGATACACCCAGCCTGCGCTTTTTAAGCAACGCGTCAAGGGGCGCTTTTAAACTTTTGCGCACTTCCTTTATTCTTTCGCCCGCGCCGCCGAACTTGCCGCCGTCTTCGCCTGCGGTCAACGACAGAGTATTTTCTATACTGCGGATAATTTCGCCCTTGTCCGCAGACTTGCCCGAATGAAGTTCAAGGCAGAACTCGCCTATGCCTATGTCGGAAAGGCGTTTTTTAACGACTTGCAACGCCGCCTGCTTTTCCGCAACGAAAAGCACCCTGCGCCCGTTGTAAAGGGCGTTTGCTATTCTGTTGGTTATAGTCTGGCTTTTGCCCGTTCCCGGGGGACCGTGCAAAACGAAAGTAGTTCCCTTTGCTGACTCGGCTACGGCGGCGTACTGCGTACTGTCGCAGGGCAGCGGGGTTATTACTTCGCAAGGTTCGCTCTCGTCTTCGCTCACAGCGGAAAGTTTATTTTCGGAAAGTTTGTTTGTGTTGGAGAGTAAACTTGCAATTATCGGATTTTTTCTGTATTCGCTTATATTGTTTTTGACGTCCGCCCACATTGCGTAGCGCACAAAAGTGAACTGGGCAAGATATACGTCTTCGTACACAAGCCAGCCCTTCATATTCGCCGTCTTTGCACGGAACACCGCCAGAATTTCTTTGGGGCTTAAACCCTTGCCTTCCACCCCGCGCACGTCTATGCCGAATTCCTGTTTTAAAAATTCAAGCAGCGTGGTATTTACTTCGTACCCGTCGCCAAGTTCTATCGAAATAGTCTGCGACTTTGTACGGCGCACGTTTACGGGCAGCAAAGCTATGGGGGCGTACTTGTCTTCCTTTTCGTTTGCGCCGTGCCATTTCAAAAAGCCGAACGCGAGATAAAGGGTCTTCGCACCCGTTTCTTCTTCCACAGAACGGGCTTTTCTTATTAGCTGTAAAGCGACTTCCGCCAGATGTTCCGCGCCAGAATAGGTGCGCAGTTTCCCCGCCTTCATTTCTACGGAAACAAGCTCGTCAAGGTTTCTCGTACCCGCTCCGCCGAAGAACGTTGCGTCCTTTATCTGCGCGTTATTGGCGTGCAGAGTAAAAGTTTCCCTTCCTTCCAGCTTTTCGCAAAACGACGCAAGGTTTGCCGAAAGAACGTGCAGGCAATCCTTCTGATAGCGGAAGTTTAAAAGGTTGTTTTTTAAAGACAAATCCAGAAGGCGGCGCTGCCAGCCCTTGTCTTTTGAAAAAGTTTTATCGAACTCGTATTTACCCGCGTCTATCACGGACGTGGGTTTTTCATTGTAAGAGTGCTGCCTGTCGTCCAGAAGCTCGTAGCCCGCACCGGTCTTTACCTTTAACGGCAGGGGGAACACTCCGCCTATACGGCAACGCTTGACGTCAAGACAGATTTCAAAAGCGCCGCTCTTCAAAAACGAAGCAACGTGCGCTTCGCTCGTGGTAAAACTTGCGTTCTTGTGCGAGAATAAATCGTCCGCGTCAAACACGGCAAGGTTGTTTACGCCGTCGGCAACGTACCGCTCGATAACGGTCATATCATCCTGTATGGGGGATGAAAAACAGCTTTCGTACAGCCACACACCCACGCCCACTTTGGATTTGCCCAAAACGATTACGGGGTTAAGTTTGGTACTTTCAAAACAGGAAGCGGCAAACAGTGCAAGCTCTAACGGAGTCGCCTTTTTGCCCTGCAAAATTTTACTTATATCGCCCGCCGAACCCGACTGCGTCAAATCGCTGCCCGCAATCCTTTCGATATCCAGCCTGCGGATTGCCGAAAATATAGCGGCGGCGGCGTTTCTTACGCCGTTTTTATCGTTGCCGGCATAACCCGACCAATCCGAAGAATAGCCCCAGGTTCTTAACTGCAAGCCCGCTTCCGCCAGAATTTTCTGGCAGTCCGCCAGTTTGGGACGGACGAAAGACGCAAGCATTTCGGCATTGCCCGAAAGCCCGTTCCAGTAATCTATAGGCAACGCTTCAACGTTGGCTTTAAGCGTGCAGATAATCTCGTTTTCGCAAGCGACTTTGACCTGCACGGTACAGGTCGTGACTTCTTCCAGATCGGAAAGATATTTGGGGTTTAACAGGTTGTCCGCCGAAATTTCCATACTGCTTTCGTGCGGTATTTCGTCCACGGCGATTTCAGACGGAATTATAAGATTGTTTGAACCCGTTATAGAAACGGTTAACCCGCGCAGATTTTCCTGTGCGCGGTTAAAAATTCTGAACGACGTAAAAAGCGGCATACGGCAAAAATACGTTGAGTAACTTACCGTGTTTAAAAGTTCGCCTTCCAGCTCTATTGTGTCGTTCTGCTTTTTTCTGGTTTTGGTTTTCGAATTAGTAGCCATAAGTAATTTATCCCGTTTAAATTTTTTTATAATACACGTTTTTAATAACCAATAAGTTATTGACTTAAACTTTATTTTATAAGCGCAAGGTTTTTAAGGGCGCGGGTATAAGCAATATATTTTTCGTTATCTGTCATATCGCAATCCGCCACCGCCACCGCGGTAAATTCAAGTCCTTTACTCTCGTACACCGTCATATAGTTGATTTTTGTTTTTGAAATTTTACCTGTCTCGCGCAGTACGTTATAGCTCTTGCGCCTGTATTTTTCAAAGCTGTTTTCACTCACTATCACCGCGCAAAGCCCGTTTGTTTCCGAAAGATATGCGCCCGTCTTTTTAGCGTCTATTTTTTCAACCCCGTCCCCGTCAAAACCTATCGCCTGCATATCGATACCCAGTTTATTTGCGACAAACTCCACAATCTGGTTGGTGTTGCGGTAGTTTAAATTAAGGTTGTAAACCGTGCTGTTGAGATTTGCCCAGTCCTGCACGCCGCGGAAAGACGTGATATTCTGTTTCAAATCGCCGAAAACGTTGAACGCAGCCCTTTCGTTTACCTTTTTCAGAACGCCGTATTCCGCAAGCGAAATATCCTGAGCTTCGTCCACGAACAGAAAGGCGTATTTCGGCGACAGGTCAAAACCAAGTTCCGTCATCAGAAAGCACAGCGCGAACGGGTCGGTTTTGCAGAGTTTTTTTGTAGGCACGCCAAACTTCGTCTTTGCTTTTTTTACCGTTTCGCGGTAGAAATAACGCAAAAGCTGATATGTCGTTTCGCACTTGCCTATTGCGACCAAATCGCTCTCCCCGCGTATAACGTCGGCAAAGTCGTGCAGCGGCGCAAAGTCGGACAGTATGCTCTCTATCTTTTTCTGCGTCTTTTCAGCTTCGTCTTTCAACTGTAAGCGCTTGTCTATCCTGTCGGCGTAAGTCAGCGTTTCCACCCCGCCGACGTTTATCTTGTACCGCCGCAAATCAAAAATTTCTTTATCGACCGTCTTTATAAGTTCGTTTAAGTCTTCAATTGCTGCAAGACAGATTTTTTCGGAATAACGTCTCAAATATTTTATCGATTTATAAAACGACAGCAGCTGTCTGTAAAAATAGGCGTAATCTTCCATTCTTCCGTCTTTGAAAAGACCGAAAAATTCCTTTACATCAAGCACGCAGTTGAACATATACCTGAACTGCTTCGTATAGTAAAGTCCGCCGTCCTTTTTTTCCTTTATCTCGCCGAGTACGCAACGCCTTACCCTTAACTGCGTGTTTTTAATAATTTCGTACAGCTCCGCCTGCCGCGCGCACGCCGCCGAAACCTGTGCGGCGACTTCAACGCAGCCTTCCGCAGTGAACATACCGTGAACGCCGTCAAAAATTTTGGCAAGTTTTTTACGCGCGTCGGTTACGAATTTATCCGAATATATATAACCCAGAAATTCGTCGGAAACAGGCTGCGAGTAATCAAGTTTAGGCGAAATATCCACGCCAGCGTTTTTCAGAAGTTTTAAAAAATAACTATCCAGCGTTGAAGTTTTAACTTTTTCAAGCTCCAAAATTGCAGCCAGCTCGTCTATAAACGCGTTGAACGAGTCCGACGGGGTAATCACAAGCACGTCGGAAGGGCGCAGTTTTTCGTTGTTGTATAAAATGTATGAAAGGCGGTGCAGCAAAATCATTGTTTTGCCGCTGCCAGCAACGCCCTGAACGACGAACTCTGCCCGCTCGGGCAAAGTTATAATTTCAAACTGCTTTTCCTGAATAGTTTCGATTATGTCGGTAATTTCGCTCTTCTCTTTGCGGCTTTTTAAAATATCCTTTAAAAACGGGTCAAAAATTATGCTTTCGTCCCTGCCGCCTATCTCTTCGGGCGTAAGGTAATCTTTTAAAGAAAGATACTCGTTTTTAATGTCCAGAATTTTTCCGTTCTGCGTGCGTAAAGCCCTGCGCAAAATCAGTTTATAATCGTACTCGTTAATAGAAAAAGAAGTAAGGCTCTTTTGGTAATACTTTCTCGCAAGGGGCGCGCGCCAGTCCACTATTTCAAGCCCTTCGTCGCCGCGCTTGCCTATATAATAACTGTTGTAACCGTCCTTTCCGTCTTCCAGATCCATACGAGCAAAATACGGCTCGTCAAAAAAGGGCTTAAAAGACTGCAATTTAGTTTTAAGCGAGTTTATCTGAGCGTTCAGTTCCAGAACCCGCCTGTACTTTTCGGCATTATGCTCTGGGTCGGAATTGAGCGAATGCCGCTCAGACTTTGCCGACTGAATTTTTGCAAGAAGTTTTTTAAGATGCAAAACTTTAAGCATAACCATAACCGCGGCAATACGCTCTTCTTCGTACGCACGCTGTTTATCGCCGTCAAGTAAGTCCAAAAAATACTCTTTGTCGGGTATTTTATGCGGCTCTATTGAATTTTTAAGTTTTTCGAATTCGGTCATAAAAATTCCTGCTGAATATTAAGTATAGCACAAAGATTAACAAAAAGCAATAGCAGGATTTACAAAAAAAAGCTCCCTTACAAGGGAGCTTGAATTATAATTTATTTTTCGTCTTTTTCCGCGGACTTTTTATCCTTCTTATTATCTTCCGCGTCCGTTACAGCCGCCTGCGCGATAACTTCCGTTTCAAACGTCTGCGTATCCGCAACCGCCTGCTGCGCTTTCAGCTTCCTGCTTTTAGTCAGCTTTGCCGCGCCGACCGCGTAAGCGATTACCATAGACAATACCAGTCCCGCGACAAGACTTACCGCAAACGACCAGATTATGCTTTTACCGCCGACAACGTTTATTATATTCGTGGAAGTGAAACTTACCGCTTCCAGTTTTTTATAAACGGTAGATGTGACTTTTTGCAGCTCGTCGGTAAACCGCCCGACGGAAGCTATTCCCGCGTTTAAATCTTTTTCGTAAGCCGCTTTCGCATTGCTGTAATCTGTATAATCCTGCGAAGACGAGTCTGTTCCGTCTTCAAACTTTGCGTTAGCGAGATAGTTTCCCAGATATTCAACCTTTCTTGCAAACTGGTTTACCAGATCAGACTGTATCTGTATAGCGGTAAGACTGGACGGCTGGTCTGAAGCCGTGCCCGAAAGCATTTTGTTAAGTGTTGTCTGCGAGTCCTGCAAATCGTTTTCAGCCTGTTTAAGCTGGGACTCAAAATCTGAAATACAACTTTCATTTTTAAGATATCCGCCGATATTTGCGCGCGTAACAAGGTTGTCAAGTTCGCTGTTGGTCTCTATATAGGTGCTTAAATTGCGCATATACGACTGCAACGTCTTTTCACCGTCAACCACGAAATTGTTGCCGTAACTTTCAATCAGATCTTCGTAATGCTCCAACAAGTCGTCAAGCTGCTGTTTTAATACGGTTACCGTAGAAACGTAGTCGGAAGCGTTTTCCGCAATAGCTATATAGCTGTAGTCTATTTTCATTTGCGAGAGATAATATCCGGGCGTATAAGCCAGCGCCTGCATAAACATACGCGCCACGTCAAAACTTTTGAAACATCTCGCTTTTGCCGAAATGGTATACGTTGATTCAAAAGTGGAATTGCCCGCGCTTGTCTTTGTTTCGGAAATTTCGCGCGAAATTAAAATGTCTCCGTTTTTCGCCATAGCGTCAACGTCAACGCCGGAAAAATCTTCGCTTGACTCTTTAACTTTCTTTAAAGTAGAAAGCGAAACCATATCCGAATAGCGGAACGCCGTGCCGTCGGGATACTGGTAATTCACAGAGTACTCGTCGCTACCCGGCAGCGTCAGCACAAACGAAACTTTGTAAGTTTTATCTTTGGCGTTAGAGCCGAAATAAATCCCCGCTGTTCCCGCAACGGTGACCGCAATTAAAATTATAAGCGCAATCCACTTTTGTGAAAATATAACGCTGAAAATATCCTTTAAAGAAACCGAGCCTTCTTCCCTTTGATTTTCTTCCATAGTTCCTTCCATAAAAAAATTATATCGACATAATTTTACACAAAATTACAAATTAAGTCAATCGGTATTATAAAATTTTCAAACTCTTTTTAATATTATCACCCTTTATAAGATAATTTATTTATACACGGCGGGTAATTTACCCTTTTTTACATTTTTTTTTGTTAAAAGACAAATTATTTAACATACTGCGGTATACAATGAAGCTATGCCCCTGAAAATCAATCTGAAAAGCGTAATTATGTACGCCGTCTATACGGCGGCTATGGTTTTAATGAACAAGGCGATTGACGGCGTTCCGCTGTCGGTCGGTCTTTGTTTCGCCATGCTGTTATGCGGAACCAACATTATAGCCACCCCCGTTTTATACGTTGCCGCGTCCGCGGTACACCTTAACTGGATTATGACCCTTTTAAGTTTGTTTGAAGGCGGATTTTTGTGCGCGGTGACTTTTTTATACCGCCGCACCCACAGGAAAATAAAATTCGAAGGGATAGCTTACATTACGATAGCGCTCTCCCTTTACATACCTTTCGCGCCATGGAAAGGTGTGAGCGCGCTGGAAATTATAGACAACGAATACGCCCTTAAAAGCATTGCAGCCGCGGCGACGATAGTATTTTCGTTTTTCTGTTTTAAAACGGTGTACGCCGTAATGTACCGCGTTTACAGATGCCGCCTGCGCGAAG
>CAOMHR010000018.1 GCA_948482865.1 Christensenellaceae bacterium | reverse complement strand
CGGTTGTGTTCGCGGCGATAGGCATTACGTTCGAAGAAGCGCAGTATTTTGTGGACGACTTCAAAAAGACGGGCGCAATAGAAAGAACGGTTCTTTTTACCAACCTTGCAAACGACCCCGCGGTTGAGCGTATTGCTACGCCGAGAATGGCGCTGACCTGCGCCGAATATCTCGCGTTCGAATGCGGTATGCACGTTTTGGTAATTATGACCGATATCACCAACTACGCGGAAGCCCTGCGCGAAGTTTCGGCTGCGCGGCGCGAAGTGCCCGGTAGGCGCGGCTATCCCGGTTATTTATATACCGACCTTGCAACTATGTATGAGCGCGCGGGCAGAATCCGCGGCAGCGAAGGTTCTATTACACAGATTCCTATCCTGACTATGCCGGAAGACGATAAAACCCACCCCATACCCGACCTTACGGGTTACATCACCGAAGGTCAGATAATTTTGTCCCGCGACCTGTACAAGAAGGGCGTTAACCCGCCCATAGACGTTTTGCCGTCGCTGTCAAGGCTTAAAGATAAGGGCATTGGCAGGGATAAGACGCGTGAAGACCACGCAGACACTATGAACCAGCTTTTCTCGGCGTACGCAAGCGGTAAAGAGAGTAAAGAGCTTTCCGCCATTCTCGGCGAAGCCGCGCTTTCGGATACGGATAAACTGTATGCAAAGTTTGCCGAACAGTTTGAAAAATTGTATATAAACCAAGGTTTCAACGCAGACAGAACTGTAGAAGAAACGCTTGATTTGGGCTGGGAACTTCTTAAAATTTTGCCCGTAGGCGAACTTAAAAGAATCCGCAAGGCATATATTGACAAGTATCTGAAAAAGGAAGATACGCAAAATTAAGGTTTTAAAATGGCTCGTTTAAACGTAAATCCCACCCGTATGGAGCTTAAAAAGCTGAAAGGCAGGCTTGATACGGCGGTACGGGGGCATAAACTTTTAAAGGATAAGTCCGACGAAATGATTCGCCGCTTTTCCGTAATGATAAAGAGAAATAAAGCCCTGCGCGACGAAGTGGAAAAGGAGCTTGCGCTCACGCTGAAAGATTTTTCGGTGGCGCGCTCGGTTACTTCCCCGTACAGCGCCGAGGCGGCTTTTGCTATGCCTTCGGTACAGGTTAAAGCGGATTGCGCGGTACAGAGCGTAATGGGGGTGGCTGTGCCGAAAATTTCGGTTTCGACAGACAGACGGTCCGAAGAACTGCCCTATGCGTATCCCGAAATTACAAGCGAAGCGGACTACTCGGTAGAACGCGCCGCCGCGCTTATCCCAAAACTTTTGCAACTTGCCGAAGTGGAAAAGAGCGTCAGAATGCTTGCTGACGAAATAGAGCGCAACAAGCGTCGCGTAAACGCGCTTGAATACGTTATGATTCCGCAATTGCGGGAAACTATAAAATACATCAAATCGAAACTTGACGAAAACGAACGCTCGGCGGTAATCCGACTTATGAAGGTAAAAAGCAAAGCGTAATTTTTCGTATAAATCGTTTGACAAAAAAAAGGTTATTTACTATAATAAAAAAGCTGTCGGGAAACAGCCGCGTTAATTCAATAGTAAATATGCACATTTCTCAACCGGATATAGCGGTGAGCAACGCGTAATCAAAACAGCACAGTGCGCTGTTTTGGCGTTGCGAAATGAGTGAGCGCATATTTCGGCGTGAACGGTGACCGAGACCGCCGCAAACCTTACGGCGGGCGAGAAGGTCTACGGAACCAAAGGCAAGCCTTTGGAACAAATTAAACTTAATAGTAAATATGCACCGTTAGCTCAACTGGATAGAGCGTTGGTCTACGGAACCAAAGGCTAGGGATTCGAATTCCTTAAGGTGCACCATACGCAACCTTATTCGAATACTGTCGGGTAAGGTTGTGTTTTTCTATAATTAAAAAAGCCGAACAGATAAGTTCGACTTATTACTTTCAATAAAATTTTTCGTAGCATTCTAACAGCTTTTTATCAATGCTATAATTTGAATAATACTTATCTAATTTATGCTTGTTATAAAACCATTCCCAAGATTTTTCACCTTGATGGACTAATTCTATATCTTCTTCGATACTTTGAATTAGCAAGTCTTTTTTCTTAATTTTACTTAATTCTACTGCTATCAAAGTACGATTAGTTTTTTTATTTTCATTTATTAACTGAATGATATTATTAACAGCTATTTCATCATTTTTGGAAGCGTTAATTTCTTTTAATATCTCGCTTTGTTGTGATTTATAAATTAAATCTTTAAGGAATAAAAAACCGTCATTCCCATAATCTAAAATTAACCACGCAAAATTACCATTTTCTGTAAAGTCAGTTAATCCCCCAACTAAATATCCGTACACCAACAGGTTATAATATAGTGCATTATGAAAACTATCACTATTTTTTATGTTAGGGCATTCGGTTATTAAATCTGCAAGTCCACTTATAGCATTGCTTAATTTTTCTATTGTCCACGAAGCAAAATTTCTACAATCCCCGTCTCTAATTATTTTTAAATCGTCCATATTTTAACCTTTGATTTACAAGCTCTTTATTGCGTGTACAACCTTATCAATAAATTTATCATAGTCGTTATACACAATAGTGCTACCAAAATTGAAACTTAATGCGGACATTGTCATATCAAAATCATTATTTGAGTAATAATCTACATAGGTTTGCCTATTTGATATTTTTGCATTAGAATTCTTATCTTGAATATGAACGATAAATACAAGCGTTTTATTCGGCGTATGCAAGTATGTATCAATATTATCATTTGATAGCTTAATATATTTGTTTAAATTATGTTCGCTGATAGTTTCCCATTTTGAAATACTACCGTCTTTATCAAAATAGGGTATTTTATCGGGAATTATAAAAATCTGAAAATACGGAATTTTAGCACAACGTATATTTGCCGTTTCGCCGAGCATATTTTCAAAGTAATTATTTGAGTTTTGCGAGTAATTGCTCATTACATATTTAACGGCTATGCCAGCAATAGGTTGATTATTTTCAGTAATAGTAATATCAACTGCTTTGTCAACATATCGTCCGTAGATTTTATGTTCTTTGCCTATTCCATAACCCAAAGAATAAACAGAGTATGTATTATTATTCAAACGTTCTTGTAAATCTTCCGAAATTGCGCCGTGTAAAATGCCTAATTTTTTATTGCTTCTTGCGCCTGTTTGCAAGTAAGTAATAAACGACTTTTTAAGAATAGCTAAAAATTGAGAATTGTTCATTTTCAAATCCGTTCCTTTGTGAGTATTTATATTCAAGATAATTCTTTAAATCTTTTGACGAAAAAGTATAATAACCACCGTTCTTATATTTGCCAAGTAGTGAAACATAAGAAACAAAATCTTCGCTAAATAACATTTCACGCAATGTGTTTTCTTCAACTTCGGTTAAGATATAAAGACCACTATATACGCCAACGCCTTTATCACATTTAATAAGTTTTAAATCAGATTGTGTTTTTAATAAAGCGTTGATTGAATATTTACACCGATAGACATCGTTTATGCCTTGCGTTCGCCCAAAGCCATACCAACCGCTATTTCTTTCCAAACTGCGCTTTAACAACAATTCTTTATAAGTTTCCAAATATAATTTTATAGAAGAATTAGCGGTTAATTCTTCATAAGAAACAAGCCTGCCGTTTTTATAAGGAAATAGGCATTTATATTGTTTCCCTGTTGATGCCTTAACGATAGGTATTGTAAATTCGTCAAAATCAAAATTCCCTATGAAAAAGCTATCCGCAAGAGTGGCAAAACCGTTTTTAACGGCAAAATGGTCTTTTGCAATATTTAAAGTCAAAATATTCTTTAATTCTTGCAACTTGTTTTTCTCAGCAAAATAGAAATTATCGCAAATATAATAATCTTCAACGCTTAACGTATCGACATAGTAAGGAAAATTATTTTTATCTTCAAACTGATAATAATCGGTTGTACTTTGTTGGCGATTATTTTTTAATATTGCGATAGTCGTATAAGTGGTTGCGGTAAACGCTTGAAAATGTTTTAAATCAACGATTTTATCAAGCAGATTATTTTTAACCAAATGTAACCGCATATATTTTCCTGCAAGACTATTGAAAAACGAACTCGGCGTTATATAACCCAAAATACCGTTTTCGTTAAGCATTTGTAAACCGATTTCATAAAATACGATATATAAATCGGTCATACCGTTTTGAGCGAAAGAAAACTTTTTAATACAGTCAAAAGAACTGCCTAAATTATGAACTCTGACATAAGGCGGATTTCCTAAAACAAAGTCCATTTTTCCGTTATATTTATCTATGGTCAAAGTATCGGCGCAGTTTATATCCCAATTAACATTGTTTATGCCGAACTGCCTAACTGTGCTATTTAAATTATCAATACACTTTTTGCTTTCTATTTCGTCTATTTCAATACCGTGAATATAAGTAGATAATTCTTCGGACAATGTTTGCAGGTCAGTACTATTCTTTAAAAATTCATTGCAATATCTATTAACAATAGCAACCAAAAATGCGCCATCACCGCAACTATTGTCAATGGCGTGTTTTTTTAATATCGTTTGTCCGTGATAGCTTGACAAATCAAGAACATTATTGACGATAAATTTAGGCGTATAAAAACGCCCATTAAGTTTTTCGGTTGATACCGCTAATGTTGCCGCTTTCATAAATATAAAATTATTATATCATACTTTCATATTTTTCGCAATAGTTTCAATTATTTAAAGTAGCTTAAAATTTAACTCGCAAAGCAAGGGGACGATATGGAGAATTATCTTAAAGACTTTTGGGCTTGGTACAAAACTATGTTCATTTAATTAAGCGGAACTTATATAATTTATAAAATAAAAGCCGAAACATTTTTAACGTTTCGGCTTTTTAAAAACTTTTGTTGTTTATCATTTCATTTTTGTACTCAGTAGTCCAGCAGGCGACCGTTGTCGTTCCATTCCCCAAACATTTTGTTTTGGCTTGTATTCTCTACAAATTTTTTAAGGCGGCTAAAAAACAGTTCGGGCTGTTTTTTCTTGATTTGTATAGTGTCAATCCTGACCCTTTGGTAAAGGGGCGGGAAATTCAAAAAGTTGTTCTATGTAGTATTGTCCGCCTGCAATGCCGCTAAAATATCGCTGTCTATGATAAATCCCGAAGGCGACATATCCGGCAAAACCGCACGCCCGCTGTCGGTCATCAAGCCGCATTTTTCCATTCTGCGGCAGCGTTCTTTATTCAGCTCCGACCATAAAGAATTTTTTTTGCGCGGCGCCAATCTCTGGGCGGTGACGCCGTTTTCAAGCCGTTTGGTGGTGCTGTCAATCCACCCGAAGCACAGGGCTTCTTCCACGGCGTCGATATACCAGAAAGTGGCGTCGTCCGTCCGTCTGCCGCGTTTTACAATTACCCAGCATTCTTTTTCCTTGTCGTGGTTTGCGGTAAGCCATTGCCGCAATTCCCCGCGGTTTTTTGCATTCAGTAAATTTTCGGGTTGCATAATTCTATATTTCGACTGTTTGTTTTTTGCTTTTGTAATGCTTAATAACTGATTTTATAAAGTATACGATTAGATTGTAAATAATGGCTAAAACCAACGTTGCGGCAAAGATAATCAAATACTTTGCCCAATTTTCAATGTCCGCGTAAGTATAATCGATTAAAGATATAATTACAGGGTGGAATAAATATGTTGCCAAAGACAGACTTCCCAGATATCCGAACGCGGTATTTATTTTTGAATTTGTTATTGCGATTCCTTTTCCCGCAAAAGTAACGGATATCGCGGCAAAAATTCCTACGACCGCAACAACCATACATACGGGTTGTAAAGACGCGCTCATAGGTACGATACCCAGAATTAACGGAACGGAATAACCTGCTATTTCTGTAATTTTCAAGGTTATCGCCGTAGCCTTGTTTAATTGTATCTTTGAAATTAAAACGGAAAGATAGTAGGCGCACATACCTACGCACATTTCGCCCCAGGCTCTTAAATCATAAATGAAAGTTGAAGTGAACGCCCAATTTGTGCACAGACCGTAAATTACGGCAATTACGCCCAATACTACAAGCAAAACGGGAATTACTAAAATACCTTTGATTTTCTTTCTCAACAGTAAGGCGATAGGTATCATAACCAGCATACATAAAAGCATAGCAGACAAATACCACTCGGGTACAATTAAAGCGTTTGCGTAGGCTTCGTTCCAGACTATTGCTTCCTGAACCAGAAAAATGCCGGGTAAACCGTTAAGTAACTTAGTGCCGATAGAATTGATATCGCAAATCAATATGACTATAATAATCAAAACTGTCGCCGTCAGATGGGTGGGTAAGATACCTTTTACTTTGTTGCCCATAAAGCGGCAACTTTCAAGCGCAACGTTAGATTTTTCTTTTGCGTTTATCTTTTCAAGGGAGCGGGCAAAGAAATAGCCCGAGATTAAAAAGAAAAATTCAACAGCCAGAGCGCCGTTTTCAAACAAGTCTGTTCCGTTGCCCGAAAAACTCATTTGTACGTGATAACCTATGACCAGAACGCTGAATAAAAACCTTGCCAATTCAACCAAATTGTTTCTGTTAGACATTTTTGCTCTCCGTAAAAAACCGTATCTATTAAAGTTGCCGCATTTGTGACCCGACAGAATACGGGTTTCGTTTTATAATGATATTAAACGTGCGGCATAGCTAATATAACAAATATTCAAATAAAAATCAAACAACATTTTCGGTACATGATAAATATTTTTTGTTAAACGCAATTTAAAAATGGGGTGTGCGGTCAAGTCGAAAAATGCGTTTTATTGTTAATAGAGCAAACGTAATTTTTAGTTTAAAATAAAAGTTGCTTATTTTAATTAAATAGTATATAATGTCAAAGACTTTGCAATTTTGCGGAGTTAAAATACTATTTATGGAGTGTTTATGAAATCATTAACAAAACACGCAATCGGATTAATTGTGTCGCTGGTCATGATTGTCTCGCTATTTGTAGGCTCGGGACTTTTTTCCGTCAGCATTGCTTTTGCTGCGGATAAAAAAGATAACGCCTATAAATATTTTTACGGACAGTTAATCGACGGCTCTATGGAGCAAAGGTTTTACAATGCTTTTGAAACCCTTTTAAGCAAGGGCGAATTTGAAAAAGGTTCGTTTCAGTACGACCTTGTGGCAGGCAACGTTGTAACGGAAGAGGAAGCTGCTTCTTACATAAACGGCAGCACCTATATGGCGGAAGCCTACGGCGCGGGGCGCGACGCGTTCTATATGGACCACCCCGATTTGTTCTATGCCGACGTATTTTCAACGTCTATCAGCGCGGGACAGAACGGTGACGGTAAGAGCGTAGCCTATCTCGATACGAGCAGGGCGCTGAATACGTACAGGGGCAATATTAACAGCGAACAGGCTGTTAAGACCGCAATCGACAAATATGAAGCGCAGTTGTCCGCAATTGTAACCGAAGCAAATAAAAACGCTTCCGTCAAGGGTAAAGTTGAGTACGTCAACAATTATCTGAAGACGACCGTAAAATACGGCTTCGGCACGAAAGTGGAAGGCGACCGCAACGTCGACACGGAAAAGGCGGCGTTTATATTCACTTCTTACGGCGCGCTTGTAAATAAGGAATCTGTCTGCGAAGGCTATGCAAAAGCCTTTAAAGCAGTTATGGACAGACTTGAAATTCCCTGCATATGCGTTCAGGGCTACGCCGACGGCAGTGGCGAAGGCGACTACCAGCCGCATATGTGGAACTACGTAAACGTGGACGGTCAGTGGTATATTGTAGACCCCACGTACAACGCTTCTTCTGATAAGCAGTGGCTTCTCGGCGGCGGCGAATCTATGCATAATACCCATATAGAAGACGGCGTTGTATCGTCTTCGGGTTACGAGCTGGAATACCCCGCGTTAAAGCCCTACGAATACGGCAACGACACCGACGGTAACGGCTTATCGATTACCGGCGTGTACAAGGGCGAAGGAAATAGCAGACAGTTGGATATTTACGTTTCCTACAACGACAAGGGTGCGGCGAAACTTGAAAAAGAAAACAAATATCTGGCTTTGCGCGAAGGCAATGCGGACGATAAAGGCGGAATAACCTGGGGCAGTTGGCGCAATGCGCTGGCTTGGAGCAACTCGGTTTTTGAAGCCGGTTACTCGGGAGATTTGCCCTATATTGACGGCGATAACGAAATAATCATACGTATGGTCGGCTCGGAATATATCCAGTTTGCTTTAATTGACCACGGTCCCGATAAGAGCGAAAAGTTATCTGTTCTCGACACTAAGGAATATTTGTTTGCGTACAACCCCGAAAATCTGGGCAACGTAGAGCCTTCCGCGCCCTACCGTAACGACACGGTTATCCACGATTCCCAGAACCCCGCACCCGGCGGTATAGGCAACCCGCTTAACACAGGCGCTTTCCCGTACGATAAAACTTACAAAATAAGTTTAACTTACACCGACGATCTTGAACTTGTGGACGCAAACTTAGAGCCCGGTATTAAATTCAACGTTTCCGTTTCGGACGACGTAGCGCAAAAAGAAGCGCAAATATCGGATTTCCATTGGGACGGCGGCAAAGTGGTTTCGTTTACTTTCAAGCCCAGCCGCATGTACGTTCACAGTATGGCAACGTACTATTTTACTCCCACCAACCTTGTCGGCAAAAAGAGCCACAAAATACCCAACCCCGTTATGTATCAGTTCAGCGGCAAGAGCGTTGTGTGCAGTAAAGTGTTTAACGACGGCAGACTGTATATGAACGTGTTCGGCACGCCCAAACTTTTGGACGATTCTGATTTGTCCGTAAGCGACTTCAAGGACGAAAACGGCAAATACTATGCCGAGAGCCAGCGCAGCCAACTTATGCTGGTTGCAACAAAGACGGATGAAACCGCGCAGATGAACGGATTGTTGAAAGACGAAATGAACGTTCAGAGCGGGGACGTTGTATCTTCGTCCACCTATGAAATAAATCTGCAAATATGCGGAATAGTTACAAAAGTTCCCAACGGCAGCTATATGCAGGTGGCGTTCGGCTTCCCCGAAGGATACGATAAAGACGACGCGGGTACGACCTTTAAAATTTACCACTATAAACACGACGACAAGGGCAACATTACGGGTGTTGAAGAAATTCCCGTTATCGTAACCGAATACGGTTTAATTGCGCAAGTCACTTCTTTCAGTCCGTTCACCATAGTACAGATAAAGAACACCAGCGCGGCTGTTACAAACGGTAACGCGAAAAATATTTATGCAAGCGTAAACGGAAATTCCGGCGGCACTGTCACGGCGGACGGCAAAACCGGTATAATTACCGTGGACGGCGACTCGGTAACTTACGATATTAAAGCCGACGAAGGTTACGCCATAGGTTCGGTTATGCTTAACGGCAAACTGGTAAAAGCGTCAGACTACAAAAACGGTAAACTTACAGTTAGCAAAAGCGATTTATCGTCAAGCAATATGCTTGAAGTTAGCTTTGTTTCAAAAGAATCGGCAGCATTCTACAAAGAGCAGGGCGTCAACCTTGCTTTCGGCGGAACAATCAGCGAACCTGCGGACGACATTTCAGAAGGACCCAACGTTGCGGGCATAGTTATAGGCGTGCTGGTCGGCGTGCTGGTTCTTGTCGGCGGCGGATTTGCAATCTGGTGGTTCTTAATCAGGAATAAAAAGCAACCCGCAAAGGCAGCGTCGGGCGCGAAAACTGCTAAATCCGGTCAGGCGGCGGTAAACAGGACTTCGTCTGCAAAGGGTAACGGCAAAAGTTCCGCGGCAAAAAAACAAGCGAAACCTGCGGCAAAATCAGCAAAACCCGCAAATAAAAAGAAATAATTTTAAAACAGTAAATATAAAAAGAGCGGACTTTTAACGGTCCGTTCTTTTTCAATTTTAAAATTCATTTGACTTTTTAAAAGGTCTATGATAGTATATTTATATCTTATTTAAGGAGTATTGACCTATGGATGACGACCCAAGTTGTGTCGCCACCGCATTTGAAAAATTTAATTTGATTTTAATCCGGCATAGTCTGCACAATAAAATGCGGACTGTGTTTTTTTGCTTTTTACGGGGGTGTACGGGCGTGTAATACTCTCTTTATTATTTTATAAAAACAAAAATAATCCGGAGGAAATTTTTTTATGAATACAGGCACGGCAATAGTGCTTATAGTTGTTTTATTTGTCTTACTTATATTTTCGGCGTTTTTTTCCGCGTCGGAAACCGCGTTCACCGGTTTGTCGCAAGCCAGAATTAAAAGTCTGTCACAGACCAGAAAATCGGCAAAACTTGTTCTGAAAATGAGCGAAAACTACAACAAACTTTTATCCACTTTACTTATAGGAAACAATATCGTAAACATAGCTTCCGCTTCAATCGCAACGATAGTTTTCACATTCTGGTTCGGCGATCTGGGCGTAACGCTGTCAACGGTAATTATGACCGTAGCGGTGCTCATATTCGGTGAAATTACGCCTAAAAGCATAGCCAAAGAGCGCCCCGAAGAATTTGCAATGTTTTCGGTTAGAATTTTATACGTTTTCCAGATAATTTTCACGCCGCTGAACCTTATATTCGACGGCTGGAAAAAACTTGTAAACAAAATATTCCGTCTCGACAAAAAACGCCCCACAATGACCGAAGAAGAGTTTTCTATCATAGTAGAAGATATCGCGGGCGAAGGCGTGCTTGCGGAAACGGAAGCGGAGATTATACAGAATACGATAAAATTCGACGAAACGAAAGTGGAAAAGGTAATGACCAAAGCCGAAGACATAACGTCCGTGTGCATTACCGACAGTATGAAATCGATTAAAAAAATCTTTGTTGAAAGCAATTACTCGCGCGTTCCCGTCTATGACGAAACTAAACGGGATATTATCGGAATTTTATACCGTGCGGACTTTTACGAGATGCTTTTAAACGGCAAGTCCGATATTTCGCTTATTTTCAAACCCGTTTTATTCACCGACTCTGAAAGCGCGATATCCGATTTGTTTGAAACGTTGCAGGATCAGCAGGTGCCGCAGGCAATAGTAAAGGATGGGGAAGAAATTAAAGGGCTTATTTCAATGGAAGACATACTGGAAGAACTGGTCGGAGAAATAGACGACAAATACGACTATTGATTTATATCGGAAAATATTTTAAGCCGCCAAGTTTTATAACTTGCGCGGCTTAATTTAAATTAAGTTATTCAGGCGTTTTTATAGCTGATATAAACATGCGTTGCGCCGAACAAAACGGCAAAGACAATCAAAGGGATATAAGCCAGAACAATGCCGCTGAATAAAAAAATACAGGTGGGCAGTATCGAAAGAGACAACGCTTTTAATTTGCCCGTTCTGTTCATACATATTATCCAGAATATGAGATACGCAAGGCACAGGCTTCCGTTCACGGATAAATAAACCGTAAGCGCGCTTTCAAACCAGAAATTCAGGCAGGCGTAGGGGATATTGAATATCATTAAAACAAAGCAGGCGTACCTGCCAATCTGTTCCGCAACGGTGACAGCTTTATTTCGGTAAAGGCATCCGGTGTCGTTTTTATGTTTTACCGCGTAGACGATATTGGGTATCATAATGACTGCCATTATAGCAAGCCCGTAGTAATTGAACCAGCCCATAAACCGATTATACTTTAATTAAAGATATTTATCAAGCGCAACATATGAAAAGTCAGTATTTTTATTGCGCTAAATCATATGCGGTAAAAAACATATGCTACGCATTGTTCAATTTGCGGCGTTTTAGTCTTCACCGGCGGTTATTTCTTCCACGGCGGAGTTTTTCTGCCTTTTTTCTATAATGCTCCAGTTAATAAAGCCGTATGCGTCCAGCGCAAGAAAGGCGACAAAGCAGATAACCATAGGAAGATAGGTAATGCTGTCAATGCTCGCCATAATCCACATTACAATCAATACTACGTCGTTGCAGGCGTAAGCTACGGCGTAAAACTTACTTCTGCGCATATTCAGGTATGCGGCAATAAACGACGTAAGTACCGAGACCGTGCTTATTATAAGATTCGCGGTATTTAAAGCCTGCAATATAAAGTAAAACGCAACCGTGACTGCGGCAGCGGCGGCTAAAAATATGCACCATTCTTTTTTTGAAAGACTGTTTACTTTGACTTCGCTCTTTTTTCCTTTATAGGGATTTCTGACCCAGGCGATTAAAGCCGCAACCGCCATAGGAGTACTCATTCCGAGATATGTAATCATTTCACCGTAATATTTGAACGAAAAAGAAATAACGCCGTAAAACACGCTGAAAACTATTGTCAGCGCCTGACCTGCGGGGTTTCCCTTTGAAACGAATATTAAAGCAGTGAACCCTATCAAAGAGCCTACGAGATAGTGCCATTGGTCATTTTTGAAAACGAAAAAGCTGATAATTACGGCAACGACGCTGCAACCCCATATAAGCCATTCCGCCAGATTAAAACTTTTTAAAAATTTACGCATACCTTTTTAATAAAAACAGCATCCCACCTATCGTCTTCAAAGCCCTAACGACATAGGTGAAATGCTACCGCATTGCAGGCACCCGGGGGCGCCCGCCCGATTTTTCAATTAAACATATTTTAAAATAATTTAAGGCGAAAGTCAACCTTTTTAACCGCATTTAAAAATAAGCGCGGCGGTTACTTGTTAATTAACCGATAAAGTGATATAATTTGCATATGAAAAAATGTTTTTCGGTTTTATTTGCGGCTTTAGCCGCTTTGCTTTGCTGCGGTTGCGCAGACGGCGGCGCGGACTGTAAACCGATGCTGGGCGTATGGTGGTGGGACAGCGGTCTTTCCGCTGAAACTTATCTGTCTTTTGCGGAAGATAACGGCGTTACCGAAATTTACTATTGCGACGACGGTTTTGACGGCGATACCGAAAATTTTATAAAAAACGCGGCGGAAAGAGATATAAAGGTGTACTGGCTTTCCGGTAAATACGAGTGGCTACGCGACGATAAACCGCTTTACGGATTAATTGAAAAATACAATAATTTTCAAAACAGCGCCGAATACCGTTATGCCGGAATACATCTTGATATTGAACCGCATCAGGACCCGCAGTTTGAAAATGAAAGAGAGTATCTTCTTGAAAGACTTGTATCGGTTGTATACGGTTTGTCACGGAAATATCCGGATATAAAGTTTGATTATGATATACCGTTCTGGATACACGACGAAATAAGGTTTAACGGAAAGGTTTTGCCCGCCTATGCCCATATTATAGACAATTCGGACAGGACGTTTATAATGAGTTACCGTGACAGCGCGCAAGCGGTCTATGATACTGCGAAAGACGAAATAGGTTACGCCGTGTCCGTCGGTAAAGTGCTGGCGCTGGGAGTTGAAACATATAGCGAAGAAGGGGATAACGTTTCGTTTATGGAAGAAGGTAAAAATTATATGTACGGTGAAATAAAAAAAGTAAGAACTATGTTGCCGAAAGATTTCGGTATTTCGATACATCAGATAAAAACTTGGCACGGATTACAGGAATGAACAGGATATGCGGACGTATTTTTAAAAATAAAAAACCCGATTTCAACCGTCTTAAAAACTACGGTTTTATACAATCGGGCGAAAGCTATATACTGAATTGTCGTATATTGGACGGGCAGTTCGGTCTTACCGTGCGTGTGAACGGGGAAGAAGTGGACGCAACCGTCTATGACCCCGCCACGGAAGACGCGTATACCCTGTTTCTTGCGGAAGGCGCGGCGGGCAGTTTTGTCGGCGAAGTCAGAACGGCGTACGAGCAGGTTCTGACGGATATTGCCGTAAAATGTTTTGACAGCTTCGTGTTCAAAAGCGCATACGCCGCAGCAGTCATAAAATACGTAAGCGAAAAATACGGCGGCAGGTTGGAGTTTTTGTGGGAAAAAATTTCCGATACCGCCGTGTGGCGGCGGGACGGCAACAAAAAGTGGTACGGCGTTATGCTCGCTTTAAAGAAGAGCAAACTTGGGCTTGGGTCGGACGATATAGTTGAAATAATAAATTTGCCCGCCGCGCCCGAAGACGTTGAAAGAATGGTGGACGGTAAAAAAATCTTCGGCGGCTGGCATATGAATAAAAAGCACTGGATAACGGTGTGCCTTGACGGCTCTGTGCCGCTTGAAGACATATGCCGTATGATTGATATAAGCTACGGTTTAGCCGAAAAATAAAAAAAGCCCCCTTCGGAATATTTCCGAAGGGGGCTTTTATGTCATTTCCATAATTTAACGGGGTCGAACCCGAAAACCTGCACAACTTCAACGTGTTCGGACGCGGCAATGTTTTTGGGGGTTACTATAAGTCCGCCGTTTCCGTCCAGATCTATTCCCGCAACCTGTTTATATGCGTACCACACCAAATGCGAGCACTGCGTTTTTTTGATTTTGTTCTTATCGGTTAAAAGTCCCGCAAGCCCTTCGTATGCAACGCCTTGCAAATTTTCAACCGCGTAATCCACGACTTCCTGTTTTTTCTGCGCGTCGGCAGAACTGTCTTTTACGCGCAACACCATAAAGTTTACGCGTTGCATAAAGTCGGTCACGTCTTCGATTCTGCTGGTCGAGCCGTAGGCGTTCGCCTGCAAAACCCTTTTTGCCGCGCCGTTGACGACCAGACCGGAGTGCCCTATCCGCACTCCCGCAATATGGGTTGATGAAGTTACGATAATATCGCCTTCTTCAAGGTATATGCTTGTAACCGTTTTGTCAATGTAGTCTGTGCAGACAAAGGGGGCGAACAGCCTGTTGTCAACCTTATATTCGCCGAAGTAATTTTTTTGTATGTTTTTTATAAGCTGCTTTCCCGTATAGCCCTTTTTTAACGCGCGGTCAACGCCGGTTTTTGTAAGTCCGGTCTGCGCGTAAAGTACTTTATAATCTTCTTCCGAAAGTTGTTCTTTGTCTAAAATCCCGTCAATTTCCGCGCTGTCGAGCATACCGTAAGCAGGCCGCCAGCACTCTATTTTATCTGCGACGACAAACGCTATCTGCATACTGCACGCCGTAATGACTATTATACCCACAAAAACGGCGCACACTATTATTGCTATTATTTTTTTTGACAGTTTTTTAGCTTTCATTTTAACACAGCCTTTGTATGGCTAATTTATAAATTTTAAGGCATTTTTCAATTTTTTCAAACGTAATGTACTCGTTTGCCTGATGCACGGTGTTCTCTTCGCCGTCTTCTTCGGGACCGAACGCAACCCCGCATTTGAGTGCGCGCGCGTACGTTCCGCCGCCTATTGCAACTGGTTTTGCACTTTTTCCTGTAACTTCGTTGTATACTTGTAAAAGGGTGGTTATAAGTTCGTTTCCGACATCGTTGTAAAGGGGCGCCTGCTCGTGCAAAATTTTGTAATCAATCTGCTTTGACAGGGCGTTCAATACGGTTTCTCTTTTCAGGGTAGCGGGGTAGCGTATATCGCAGATTACAAAAATTCCGTCTTCCGTCTGCCTTATGACGTTTGGCGAAAAGGTGAGTTTACCCGTTTCGTCGC
>CAOMHR010000017.1 GCA_948482865.1 Christensenellaceae bacterium | reverse complement strand
GCGAGTTTAACGCCGAACGGGACGTTGCCAAAATTCTTGACGGATATAAAGAAGACGAATTTTATTCCCCCGATATGCCCGTCCATTATTACACTTGCAGGTTTTCGGGATTTGACGGGACAAAAGGGGTGTACGTTAAACTCGATTACGATAAAAGCAATACCCGTGTTTTTTACAGCGTCGCGGGCGCCCAGTTTGACGAAACTCCCTACGTGCTCTTGCCTTACGAAGGCGGCGCGGACCCTGTTTCCTATATAAAAAACGGCAGCGTGATTTATCTGTTCGTCATAGGCGAAGACGCCGAACCGGAGTTTTCGTTCAATCAGTCCTGGCCGCTGTTCGGGGACGATATCGCCGATAAAATCAACGTTACGGAACGGGATATCACTTTCAAGGACGTTATGCTTGTTTATTACGACGAGTATTACGGCGTTTCGGAAACAGACTGGTACAACGCGGCTATAGAATACCTTGACAGGTACGGTTGTCTGGACTTTGTAATGTCAAACAGCCTTATGCGCTGGTTTGAGTACCGCCTTACCATACCCGCAGGCGGAAGACTTGTGAACGAAGTCACCGCTCCGCTCTATCCGAATATAAACGGAAATTATTCGTCCGCCGTATACGAATACAGATATCTTTTATCGCCCGCAAAATGCTGGGCGGGGTTCGGCAGTCTCGATATAACCGTAAATACGCCGTACTATATTACGGGCTGTCCGTTGGGGGATTTCGAAAAGGTTGAAGGCGGTTACAGTCTTCACTTCGACGGACTGCCCGACGGAGAGCTTACGTTTACTATGTGTCAGGAACAATATTATTACCGCACTTCGGGCGTTTTTCCTAATATAGCTGTCGTTATATTTATTGTTGTATGTTCTGTTATACTCGGTTTACAGGTAATCGTGGCGATTCCTTTGACTATCGTCTTCGCGGTAACGGGCAAATTCAGTTCCAAGAGCAAGCCGTAAAATTGTAATTATTTTCAAAAATAGTAAATTTTTATCATTTTGCCGTTGCTTTTTTCTCAGACCTATATTATAATACTGGTATATCGGCGGCTTGTCCGCGGTAATCAAAATAACAGGAGAATAAAATGAAAAACGTAATCGTAGGACAATCCGGCGGACCTACCGCAGTAATAAACTCTTCCCTTCTCGGCGTATACAAGACCGCGAAGGACAGGGGGGCGGATAAAGTCTATGGAATGGTACACGGCATTAAAGGACTTTTGGACGGCGACGTGGTGGACCTTTCCGTACGCATTAAGAGCGATCTGGATATGGACCTTTTAAAAAGAACTCCTTCGTCCTTTCTCGGTTCCTGCCGTTACAAATTGCCCGATATAGAAGGCAACGAAAAAACTTACGATAAAATATTCGATATACTAAAAGAACTTGAAATTCACTCGTTTTTCTATATCGGCGGCAACGACTCTATGGATACCATAAAAAAGCTGTCCGATTACGGCGTGCAGAAAAAGAGTCCTATCCGTTTTATAGGCGTACCCAAGACCATAGACAACGACCTTGCAATCACCGACCATACCCCCGGCTACGGCAGCGCGGCTAAATACATAGCGGCTACCACAAAGGAAATTATCCGCGACGGTCTTGTTTACGACTATCCGGTTGTGTCCGTGATAGAAGTAATGGGGCGTAACGCGGGCTGGCTTACCGCGGCTACGGCACTGGCAAAGGGAGAAGACTGCGAAGGCGTGGATGAAATTTATCTGCCCGAGAGAGTTTTCGACATAGACGAATTTCTGAAGAGAACGGGCAAACTGTTAAAGCAGAACCGCTCAATAGTCATTGCCGTATCCGAAGGCGTGAAAGTGGCGGACGGAAGATACGTCTGCGAACTTTCCGACCACGTTGATTACGTGGACGCGTTCGGTCACAAGCAGCTTGCAGGCACCGCAAGATTTCTTGCAGGAAAAGTTGCCGAAAAATACGGCGTTAAGACAAGGGCGATCGAACTGTCTTCGTTGCAGCGCTGCGCGTCCCATATTATGGCGCGCGTCGATATGACTGAAGCGTTCAACGCAGGCGGCGCGGCGGTAAAGGCGGCGTTCGAAGGACTTACAGGTCAGGTGATTACTTTAAAAAGGGTTTCGGACGACCCGTATATGTGCATTACCGAACCCGCCGACGTTCACTATATAGCGAACGTCGAAAAGAAAGTCCCGCTTGAATGGATAACCGAAGACGGCGCAAACGTAAAGCCCGAGCTTGTACACTACATTTACCCGCTCATACAGGCTGAAATTGCTCCCCTGTGGATAAACGGCTTGCCCAGACATATCCGCCTGCACGCAAATTCAACTATTAAAAAATAACCAAACGCAAAGTTTTGTTGCCGCGCCGCTTTTTACAGCGGCGCGGCTTTTATTTTGCGCCGTTTTGTTTCAGGCGGTTTGAAAGCCTTTCGTGCCGTTCCAGAACGGCAACCATGGGGTTGGGCTTTTGCAGCTTTTCGGGCGCGATGGTAGGCGCCTTTTCCTGTTCGGGAAGGTCCTTTTCGGCTGCGGCGGGCGCGCTCCGGAAATTTGAAAGTCCTTCAAGCGCCTTTAATATGTTTAAAAGAGCAAATTTTTCCGTAATAATTAATCTCCTTTTTTAAATTTCCGTCAAAATCAAGCGCAAATTTATTGCTTAAAGTAACGGTTTGGTATATAATTAATAAGGTTAAATTGGATTATTATCCTTTCGGAGTAAAGTATGCGTAAGTTTATTACTAAAATCATATGCTTCGCCGCCGCGGTAATCGTCGCGCTCGGCATATTCCTTATCTCGGCTTGCGGACCGGATTACAACACAAAACCCCTTGCGGGCGATATAAGCGGACAAGTCGTTTCAAACGGCGGTTTTGCCGTGGAAAAGGGCAACTATATCTATTTTATCAACGGTAAAGAAAACAACACCGCGGACAACACTTTCGGCAAAGTGGAAAAGGGCGCCATTATGCGCATATCCAAAAACGATTTTGCTAACCGCAATTATTCCGCCGTCGATACCGTCGTGCCCCTTATAGCATATTCGGGCAACGCAAACGCGGGTTTATTCATTTACGGCGATTATGTATATTACACCACCCCTTCGACCGATAAGAACAGCGACGGCGAAATCCAGAATTCGCATCTGGCTTTCCGCCGCACAAAACTTGACGGCACGGGCACGACCAAAAACTATTTTATCCAGCTTTCGGACAACACCGTTGATTACCGTTACGTGGAAGTGGACGGCGTGGTTTATATAATGTACGTCGCGACCAAGGAAAAGCTGTACGGAACGGAATGCACCAACATTTACTCGTACAACACCGAAACGGGCGAAAAAACTTTGCTTGCATACAACGTCGGCAGCTATCTTTTCGACAGCTCTGACGTTGAAAATCCCCGCATTTTCTATACTATGACGGTGACCGATTTTGTGACGGGTACGTCTTACGCGGATTATTACAATCAGGTTTACACCGTAACTGCGGACGCGACCGAGCGCAACGAATACGATTTTTCTGACGTGGACGACTATGACGCGGAGAAAGACCCCCTGTATATCAACTGCGGCGACCTTGTCTTGGACGGCTACGGCAAAATAGAAGTTATTAACGGCAGCTTAACCCAGTTCAACGGCAAGACTGAAGAGAGCCTTGAAAGGGCTTCTTACACATATTCGCTTTCTTCTTACGAAAACGGTTATCTGTACTTTACGCGTTACGCGCACCTTACAAGCAGCAACGACAGCGCAACCGCGCTCTATTCGATAACCGATGAAGACCTTACCGGCAGTAACTGGAACGCAGTAACTTCGCAGGATAAAGACGGTCACGGCGACTACATTACCGAAAAGGAAGCGGCAAGCAACAAAATTTATCTTTACGGCGACAACGGCGCGCTTGAAAGCGTTCTGATTCTCGCAAGCGACGGCATTCAGAAAGCCGGACTGGTTGACGGAAAAATTCCCGACGCGGTGAACAACGACACCAGATTTTATCTGACTACCGACGGACAGGCTACTTTGCTCTTTACGGCAAAACACGGCGACCGTAACTATATATATTATTCTTTGACGGGCGGCAACGGCTACACGGTAAACCGCGTCTGTTACGACGGCGTGTATTCGGACTACAACGGACTTCCCACAGGCAACGAAAATTCTGAGTACGCTTCAATCCGTATTCTGGACGTAGACTCGCTAAGCGGCTGGTATCTGCCCGAAATGTACTATAATCAGCTTCTGTTCATTGCCCAGACCGAAAATATGACTTCGTACGAATACGCTATGGTCTGCGATTTGAACGATGAAGACGGCAAAATGATGACCAACGCGCAGATTAAGGAACTGAACGAACTTTACTCGGGCGTGTTTGAAGACATTTCCGAAATCGACGAAAAGGTTTACGAAAACTTGCATTCCGCGCTCAAATACGCGTTCTTTGCAAACGAAAAGGAATATATTTACGAACTTTCGCAGGCTTATGTAGATATAAAGGAATATGACTTCAATCATTACTGGTCGGAAGAATCGCTTCAGAAATACGACGACTTTATTGCGGCTGAAGGCGACTGGTCGGATTACGCGGACGTAAAGAAAGTGAACGGCGTTGAAATTGCGGCAAACAAGCGCGATTATTACTACTCCGTACTCGGCAAAATGACGGACGACGACGTAAAGGCTTATACCGACAATTTGAAAAACCTTTACCTGCAGGCTTATCCCGAAAAAGACGCAAGCTGGTTTGAAAGCCTTTCAACGGGCGCAAAAGCAGGCTTCATTATCGGTGTGGTCCTGGGCGGACTTATAGTTATCGCGGCGGCGGTTGTTACCCCGATACTTGTAAAGCGTCACAAGAAAAAGAAGATGCCGCAGTACAAAAAGGGCATTAAGGTGGACACGACTGACGATAAGAATATCGACGTCTATGCCGATGAAAACGGCGTAACGCACGGTGGCGACAACGAATAAAAAATTTTTCAACCCCCTTCGCATAAGCGCAAGGGGGTTGCACATATTAACCCTTGATTAAATCGCTTTTGATAAAACCGTAAAAAAATTAAAAAAATTCAAAATCAGCGTAAATTTATTTGTAAAAATAGTTTACAAACATATCAAATATTAATATAATGTTACCGAAAAACAAGCGGTTATTTTTTTAGCATATATTACCCTGCGGCGCATACGCTGTATAAACGGGTAATTCGGAGAACACTATGGTAAGATACGTTAAATGTCCCAGATGCGAATTGAATTATATTGACGGCGAAAAGCAGGAGTACTGCGATGTTTGCCTTGCAGAACTTAAAGGCAAGAAGTTACAGTTCGCCGATCTGGACGAAGAAGTTTACGAAGAAATAGAAGGCGGCGACCAGACTGAAATTTGCCCCGTGTGCGGAGTGAATTCTATGCGCTACGGCGAAAAAATGTGCGAAGCCTGCAAAAAAGAGAGCGAGTACGAAGCCGAAGAAGAGCTGGATATAGAAAAGGACGAAGAGTGGAAAAACTATCTTGACGAAGACGGCGACGCCGATTTGACTATCGACGACGAGACTTTGCAGGAAGAACTGGACGCCGAGCTGGAAGAAGACGAAGACGACCGCTCTGCGGACGAATTTTTCGACGAAGACGTTGATTCCCTTTCGGACCTTGAAGACGACGAGTTTGACGATGACGAAGACGATGAATTTGACGACGACGAAGATTTTTAAATTCCAATATTAAAAACGTATTAAAAACGCGGCGCGGGCAAAAAGCCCGCGCCGCATTAAATTTTTTAACCCTTAATAAGCCGCCCCGCACCCGTAAGCTGAATATTTTTGCCTTTTTTTGGTAAAAATATATGTATGATTAAAGTAAATACCACAATAAAAGCTATCAAAGAAATGGTCAACGGTCTGCACCTGAAACCCGTCACGGTAAAATTAAATCTTGGAAGAAACAAGTTTGTAACCTTCCCCGCCGTGTTGAGCGGAATTTATCCGTCGCTCTTTACCGTCAGTCCCGACGATAAGAATTTTTTGGGCAAAACCGCGTATTCCTATTCAGAAATCCTGTGCGGCAGGGTAAAAATAGAAGAACGCGAAGCAAAATGACCCGTTAAAAAATTAATAAGAATATCCGTAAACTTTCGGGCATATTATACCTTGTATACAAAATCGGCGGTGCCGAGGGAGGTTTTTATGTCTTTATCTACGCAGAGTTCAAACGGAACTTTCACACGGCGCGTCGCCGTAATAAAATCGCAGTCAATTGTTGAAATACGCTTTTCGGGTCAGGAAATAGGCGAAGCTGCCGCCGTTTACCCGCAGGTTTCGCTGTCAAACTGCGAAGTATCTTCCGGCAGGGTGAATTACGGCGGAAGGCTTGTATGCACCCTTGTTTACGTTGACGAAAACGGCAAACTTTGCCGCGTTCAGAAGGGCGCTGAGTTTACGCACTTTGCCGACGACGACAATCTCGCGCCCGCAAACAGGGCTATATGTTCGCTCTCGTGCGAGCGCGCCCAGATTAAGCGCGACGGTTCTTCATATTTGGTGGCGGTAGTCGTCGGAGCGGAAATTTCTGTTTTCGCGTCCGCGGAACGCAACGTTCTTACGTCCGTCGAAGGCGCGGTTGCCAAGCGTGAAAACGTAAGGCTTTTTACCGCCGTAACATTTTCCGGCGAAAGCGAAGTCGAAGACGACTTTGACTGCAATGCCGAAGACGTTTTAATCCCGTCGGCGGAAGTGCTTGTTCTGGACTGCGGCTGCCGTGCGGGAACGGTTGAAATACACGGCGAAATTTATCTTTCTGTTCTCGCGGTGAGAGATTCTTCGCCCGTAAGCCTTGACAGGGTAATTCCTTTCAAAGCCGAAATTCCCTGCGACGAAGCGTTGCTCGCAAGAAAAGCCACCTGCCGCGCGGAGATAAGGGATTTGAGCGTTAATGCGCGTGTTGCCGAAGGGAGCGGCAAGTGCGATATCGAATTGGTTGCACAGCTCGCGTTTGCGGGTACTTTCTTTGACGAAGAAGAAACGCCCGTGATAGAAGACTGTTTTTCAGCCGACAGCGAATTAAACCTTGCCTATGCGGAAGAAACTGCAACCCCCTGTACGGACGTTAAAGTTTACTCCGAAAGGGTGAGCGGACTTTGCGCGACGAAAGCTAAGTTGGATTACACCTGCACGTTCCTTGCGGCGGCGCTTCCTAAGGTGGAATTTGCCCGCAGCGAAAGCGGGATAGAAGGCAGCGTTTCGGCAACGCTCCTGTATTCGCAGAACGGTGAAATACGCTCTACCGAAGTAAATATGCCCTTTACCGTTAATCTGAACGGACTGAACAGCCGTCACGGCGATTTGACCGCCGCGGTGTGCGGACTGAATATCCGCCAGCGTTCCGAAGGCGAATGCGAAGCGGAAGCCGTGCTTAAAATTGCGGCTTGCGACTGCGAAGAAGTGATGGTAAAATACGTCACAGAAGTTGTCGAAGGCGAAGAAAGAAAACACAGCGACTGCGCTATAAGCGTTTACATACCCGCCGCGGGCGATACTCTGTGGGATACGGCAAAACAGCTTTTGCAAAGCCCCGAAGAAATCGAAGCGACCAATCCCCAGCTGACTTTTCCCCTTACGGGCAAGGAAAGAATTCTGGTTTACAGACCCAAAAACGCATAAAACCTTCGTGTTAATTTGTGCGCCGCTCTTTTTAAAAGGGCGGCGCAATTTAATTGTAATGCTACGGCGGATATGGTATAATAATTTTATGGACAGGGTGCGCTGTAAGTCTTACGCAAAAATTAATCTTACTTTAAACGTAACCGGTGAAGAGCGGGGCTATCACACCCTTGACAGCTTAGTCGCTTCGGTCGATTTGTACGATTTGATAATTTTGAAAAAGCGCAGGGACAAACTGGTTTCAATTACCATGCACGGCTGCGGAAGCGAGAGCATTCCGTTTGAAAACAACAACGCCGTCCGCGCGGCGGAGAGTTTCGTAAACGGGTTCGATACCTGCGGCGCGGATATTACCGTTTATAAAAACATACCAATGGGTTTGGGGCTTGGCGGTTCGTCGGCGGACGCTGCGGGCGTGTTGAACGGACTTGCAAAACTTTACGGGATTGACGACGTTGCAAAACTGAAACTGCTTGCCGACGGCGCGGGCAGCGACACGCGTTATATGCTTACGGGCGGTTACGCAAGGCTGTACGGCAGGGGCGATATCGTTAAGGCGATTGAAAGCAAACTCAGGCTGGATATATTGTTGCTTGCTCCCGCGCAGGGCGTAAGCACGGCAGAGTGTTACAGGCGTTTTTCCGCGCCGTATTCCGAAGGCTGCGACCAAGCCGAGCAGGCGGTTGAAAACTGCGACAAACACGCGCTTGCAAAATATATAGGCAATGATTTAACCGCGCCCGCTGTCACGATTTCGGACGACGTGCGCACGGCTTTGGACGAGCTTGAACAGTTTGACCCGCTTGCGGTGAATATGACGGGTTCGGGCAGCGGCGTTTACGCGGTATTCGAAAACCCGGAATTCTGCGCCTATGCAAAAAGCAGGTACCGCGGCAAGTTCAGGGCAATACAGTTAAAAACGGTTATACCCAAGTAACCTTTTTATATATCAAGGAGAAATTATGGCAGAAGAGCGTTTGATTGACGACGACAAGGACAGAAAATACAAAATACGCAAAAATTCCGACGGTGAAGAAGAGCTTATTATAGACGACAGCGGCGACGGCGAAGAAGTCGAAATTCCCTTTTTCGAAGTGCCTTACGAAGAGACGGACGACGAAGATGCGGCGACTCTCACCCCCGAACAGTACGCCGAGCGCGAGCGTATCAGGCGGGAAGAGGAAGAAGCCCGCGCAAAAAAAGCCGCCCTGCTTTTAAAAGAAGCGGAAGAAAAACTTGCCGTCGGCGATATGGAAGGCGCGCAATACGCGGTATCCCGCGCGGAAGAACTTTCGAAAAACGGCGAAATTTATTGCCTTATGCTTAAAGCCTACACCCGCAACTTCCACGATTTTACCGCTTTGGAACAGGCGGAAAAGGCGGCGGACGGCGTAAGAGAATACGCTTCGCCCGAGCAGAAAGCCGAACTTAAAAAGGCAAGCAAGGGGCTTAAAGAAAAGATTTCCGAAGTAAAAGAGTTGACCGACGGACTTTTTGACAGTAACGAAGAAAAAAAGACCGAACGCAGGGAGTTTTTCAACAGCGAAAGGAAACGCGCGCAAAAATTATTTATTGCCGCCGCCGTGCCGTTCGGCGCGCTTCTGATATGTGCGATAGCGCTTGCGTGCAATATGTTTGCGGCGGAAAACGGTGCGTTTTTAATAGCCACGATAGCGGTGTCCGCTCTGGCTTTCGTCGCGCTGGTTTTCACTCTCGTTACCGCGCGTAAATTCATATCTGCGTTGAGAGTTGTGCGTCTGAACGAAAAAGACAGTTCAACAAAACTCGGGCGCGAGTATGCAAAGAGCAAACAGCTTCTGGAAACGCTTACGGGAATTTTAAATTCGCTTAACTGAAATGATATATCTTGACAACGCGGCGACAACGCCGACAGACGGCGACGTGCTTAACGCAATGTTGCCGTATTTACGTGAAAATTACGGAAACTCTTCTTCACAGCACTCGGCGGGCAGAAAAGCCGCAGGCGCCCTGCTGTGCGCCCGCGATAAAACGGCGCGCATTTTAGGTTGCCGACCGGAAGAAGTTTACTTTACTTCGGGCGGGACCGAGTGCGGCAACTGGGCGGTTAAAGGCGTATGCGCCGCGCACGGGAAAGGGCATTTGGTTATTTCCGCAATAGAACACCCTGCCGTGCTCGAAAGCGCGAAAGATATGCAAAAGGCGGGCTTTGAAGTTACTTTTGTTTCGCCCGACGGCGACGGCGTTATTACCCCGCAGGAGGTTGAACGGGCTATCCGTCCCGATACCGTTTTTTGCGCGGTTATGCACGCCAATAACGAGACGGGCGTAATTCAGCCCGTTGAAGAGATAGGCGGGCTTTGCGAAAAGCGCGGAATTTTTTACTATTGCGACTGCGTGCAGACTGCCGGCGTTTTGCCGTTGCCAGTAAAGCACTGCGACGCCCTGGCAATTTCTGCGCACAAGTTTTACGGACCGGCAGGCAGCGGCGCAATGTATATTAAGGAAGGCGCAAACATCCAACGCCTGATTTCCGGCGGCAGGCAGGAGCGCGCCCAGCGCGGCGGCACGGTGAACGTGGCGGCGGCGGCGGGGCTTGCGGCGGCGCTTGAAAAGGCGGTGCAAAACGCACAGGTCAACGGTGAAAAAATTGCCGCCCTGCGCGACGTGTTCGTTGAAAAAGTTATTAACGGAATTGACGGCGCGCGCGTAAACGGCGGCGGGGCAAAACTTCCGTCGCACGCGAATATTTCGTTTGACGGTTGCGACGGAGAAAACCTTTTGTTCCTTTTGGATTTGGAAGGGGTTGCCGTATCAACGGGTTCGGCGTGTTCGGCGGGCGCGGTTACGCCGTCGCACGTACTGACTGCTATGGGTCTTAGCGAAAGCGCGGCAAAGTCGGCGGTACGCTTTACGTTCGGCAAATACAACACCGGAAGCGAAGTTGAAAAGGCTTACCAAAGTTTAAAAACCTGCGTAAACAAAATACGTAATTTAAAAAAATAAAGAGCGGTAAAAAAGCCGTTCTTTTTTTGTAAAAACAGAAACGACGCAAACCGGAGTTTGCGCCGCCTCTATATGATAAGGGGGAAAATGATGAGCTATGTAAGTAATTTGATTTACATATAAAAT
Source organism: Christensenellaceae bacterium (assembly GCA_948482865.1). GTDB lineage: Bacteria > Bacillota > Clostridia > Christensenellales > Borkfalkiaceae > Coproplasma. The sequence continues at coordinate 4,939 of CAOMHR010000017.1, read as the reverse complement.
TATAATTACGGCTATGTAAAAAGTAAATAAAATTAAAAAAATTTTTTTTCGAAAATTAAATTTATTTAAGCTAAACAAAATTTGAAAATTTTTAACAAACTACATAACGCGGCATACAAGGCAGGCAATTACGGTTGATAAAAGGGTGGCTATCAGCACGCACGCTATGGGCGCGGCAAGTTTTTTTACTTTCATTCCCGCAAAGTATACGGCGGAGATATAGAACACCGTTTCAGACGAGCCGAAGCAAACGCAGGCGCACCGCGCAATGTAGCTGTCCGCGCCGTATTTTGAAATTATGTCGTTAAGGTACGCAAGCGAGCCGCTGCCCGAAAACGGTTTTATCAGCACCAGTTTCGTAAGCTCGGGCGGGATACCCAGAAACCCGAACACGGGCGACAAAAGTTTTGTAAGTCCGTCCGACAGCCCCGAAGTTTCAAACAGGGCGCACATCATAAATATAGCGGCAAGGCAGGGCAGAAGCGAAACGGTGAATTTCAGCGCGCCCTGTATCCCGTCTGTAAAAGCGGCGTAAACGTTCACCTTTTTGATTACCGCAAAGATAAACACGGCTATAAAAATTACGGGGATAATCAGCGCCATTTTTTTACCCGTTTGCCCGCTTTTTGCGTGATTATAAAAAGCAGTACCCCCGTAAACGTAGAAACCGCAGTACAAATCAGCGACGGCAAAAATATGTCCGCCGCCGAAACGCTGCCCGCGCTTGCCCGTAGCGCGATTACCGTAGTGGGCAAAATCTGCACGGACGTAGCGTTGATTACAAAAAGCAGCTTTTGCGCGAAATAGTTTTTTTCTTTTTCCAGCTCGCCGATCGCTTTAACTGCGTAGGGGGTGGCTGCCCCGCCCAGCCCCAAAAGGTTGCACGAAAGGTTCATTGCCAGATTTTCTCCCGCCGAATCGCTGTTAGTTTTAAAAATGCGCCGTGTTGCGGGTTTTAAAAGTTTTGCCGCCCCGCGCGACAGTCCGGACTTTTCCGCCAGGGAAGAAAGTCCCATCCACACCGCGTAAATGCAGAAAAGTGTAAGCGCCATCTGCGCCGCGTTTTCAGCCCCGCCCAAAAGGGTGGGCAGCAACTTGTCCGGCGCAATAAATGCAATGGCAATCATTGACGCGATAAAGACTACCGTAAAAATTGCGTTCATAAACTATTTTTATGAAAAACTTGTCCGCAAAATTCTAATCTTTTATAATTTTAAATTCTTCCCGTCGCTCGTCTAAAATCAGCTTAATGCCGTTTATTGTCGTAAGCGCTTTTTCCAGTTCGTCTGATATATAGCCGCGCTTTATTTTGCGCGGATGGTATTTTGTTTTATATAACTCGCAACAGTCTTGCTTTTTAACCGTCAGGTTTTGCTTTTCGCAATGTCCGCAGTCCGTCCGCAAAAAGCTGCAATAAGCCTTTGTGTAATAGGCGGTAAAGTACAAACACATACTGCATTTATGTTTCATTTGTCAGCTCCTTAATTTCTGTCTGTTTGCCGTATTCGTCTAAAATCAGCTTAATGCCGTTCAACTTCGTAAGCGTGTTTTCAAGCTCTTCCATAACACAGTGGTAATTAATTTTGCGGTCGGGTTTTTGTTTGTGGTCGGCGCACGTTCCGTGGCGGCTGACCCGCTGTTTTTTAACTTTGCAATTCCCGTAACCCGTCATTGCAAAGTTGTAGTTTTGCATCAAATAATATTCGGTAAAATTTGCGCAACAGAAACATCTCTTTCTCATAGCGGTTTTCTCCGTATTTCATTCGTAAATTATAATTACACAAGTTTTTGCTAATTGCTTGCGTTCTACAAATAAGTAGAATAAATTTTGTACTTTGTTATTATCTAACAAATTTTTGTGTGCGTGTTAAATTCTGTGCATTGGCAAAAAACTATCTGTTGATGTAATCATATCATAATTTTTTGGGTTTGTCTTTGATTGCATAAATTTGTGCAGCATAAAATTCTGTGCCGGTGAAACCTGTTAAACTGTTTACAATTAAAAAGGCAAATGGTATAATTAGGTTTATGAAAAATAAAAAGTATTACATTACAACACCCATTTATTATCCCAGCGGCAACTGGCATATAGGTCATTGCTATACAACTGTCATCTGCGACGCGTTGGCGCGCTTTCATAAAATGCTGGGCGAAGACGTGTTTTTCCTTACGGGAACGGACGAACACGGTCAGAAGATAGAAAAGGAAGCAAAAAAGCGCGGCGTAACCCCCATTCAGTTTATAGACCCGCTTGTTGCCGAACTTAAAGATATGTGGCGGCTGTTGGATATTTCATACGACCGCTTTATACGCACTACCGATAAAGACCACGAAGAATGCGTAAAAAAAATCTATCAGAAGCTGTACGACAGCGGCGATATTTACAAAGCGGAGTACAGCGGTTATTACTGCACCCCGTGCGAGAGTATGTGGACGGAAGCCCAGCTTGTCGGCGGCAAATGCCCCGACTGCGGCAGGGAAGTGACCCTTCAGAAGGAGGAAAGTTACTTCTTCCGTCTCAGCAAATACGCGCCTAAAATTTTAAAGCTGTATAAGGACAACCCCGAATTTTTACAGCCCAAGTCCCGCGTGAACGAAATGGTCAACAACTTTCTCGAAGCAGGCTTGCAGGATTTGTGCGTTTCGCGCACTACCGTCAAATGGGGCGTTCAGCTTCCGTTCGATAAAAACCATTACGCGTACGTCTGGATAGACGCGCTGTCAAACTATATTTCGGCGTTGGGGTATCTTAGCGAAGACGACAGCCTTTACAAAAAATACTGGCCCGCGGACCTGCATATGATAGGCAAGGAAATAGTGCGCTTTCACGCGATTATCTGGCCCGCTATACTTATGGCTCTGGGCGAACCCGTTCCCAAACAGGTTTACGGTCACGGCTGGCTGCTTATCGGCGGCGACAAACTTTCCAAGAGCAAGCAGGACGCGGTAAAGTGCGAACTTACCGACCCGTACGAGCTGGTTAAACGCTACGGCACGGACGCGGTGCGCTACTTTTTACTGCGTGAAATTCCCTTCGGCAGCGACGGCGAATACACCAACGAACGGTTTTTAAACAGAATAAACGCCGACCTTGCAAACGATTTGGGCAACCTTGTTTCGCGCACTCAGGCTATGATTTTGCAGAACTTCGACGGCGTGCCGCCGCGCGGCAAGGCGGAAGGTGTGGACGGCGAACTTATCGCAATGGCGGAAGGGCTGTTCGGCAAAGTTAAGGACGCGGTGGAAAGACTTAACGCGCCCGACGCGCTGTCTGAAATTTTCGCGGTTATTTCCCGCGCCAACAAGTACATTGACGAGACCACTCCCTGGATTCTCGCCAAGGACCCGGGCAAAAAACAGCGGCTGGGCGCGGTGCTTTACAACCTTGCGGAAACGGTGAGAATTTGCGCCGTTATGCTCAAACCTTTCCTGACGAAGGCGCCCGCGCTAATTTTAAAGAGCTTTTCCTGCGACGAAAACGCAGGGTTCGAAAGCCTTAAATTCGGCGTTCTGAAGGAAGGCGCAAAAATAGAAAAACTGCCCCCCGTGTTCCCCCGCGTGGACGTGAAAAAGGAACTTGCGGAAGTTGAAAAATTAGTGGCGTCGCTTAAAAAGACGGAGACGAAAACAGAAATGGAAGAAAACAAAAAAGAACTTATCACCATAGACGACTTTGCAAAGGTGGAAATGCGCGTGGGTACCGTTACAGCGTGCGAACCCGTTAAAAAGAGCAGACTGCTGCACGAGACGGTTAGTATAGGCGGCAAAAACCTTTCGGTGCTGTCCGGCATTGCGGAGCATTACACCGCGGAAGAAATGGTGGGTAAAAGGGTAATCGTCGTTACAAATCTGCCCCCCAGAGAAATGAAAGGCATTTTGTCGGAAGGTATGATAATATGCGCGCAGGGACCGGACGGAAAACTTTCGGTTGTCGCGCCCGAAAAAGATTTGCCCGACGGGAGCCTTTTGTCGTGAAATTTATCGACGTACACTGTCATATAAACGAAAGCGACTACGGCGACGTAGACGCGCTCATAAAAAATATTCAGGCGGCGGGGGTGCGTAAAATCATCTCCGCCGGTTTCGATTTGCCGTCGTCCGAATACTGCCGCGACCTTGCCGAAAAGTACGCTTGTGTGTACTTCACTGCGGGCATTCACCCCACCGAGCTGAAAAATTACAGGGACGGCGACGTAGAGCGTATCGCAGATTTGGCGCGGCACAAAAAGTGCGTTGCCATAGGCGAAACGGGGCTTGATTATCACTATCCCGACACGGACAAAGTTTTACAGCGCGAAGTTTTTTTAAAGCAGATTGATTTGGCGGATAAACTTGGTCTGCCCGTTCAGGTACACTCCCGCGACTGCGCGGAAGACACTCTGGATATTTTAAAATCCAACGCCAGCAAGTTCGGCGCGGGCGGGCTGTTGCACTGCTATTCGTATTCGCCCGAAGTCGCTTTACAGATACAGAAGCTGGGTTTTTGCTTTTCGTTCGGCGGAACCTGCACTTATTCGGGCAGTAAACGGGCGCGCCGCACGATAGCCGCGTTGGACGCGGACAGGCTTATGACCGAAACGGACAGCCCCTATCTTGCGCCCAAATCTAAACAGGGGAATTTCCCCAACACGCCCGCAAGCATTCCCGAAGTTGCCGCAACGATAGCGGAAGTACGCGGGGCGGAAATTGAAGATATTTGCGACCTTTTATGGCGGAACGCGCACGCGCTGTTTAAAAAACTGGATAATAAGTAAAAAGTTAAAGCCTGCGCTTTTCCGCGCAGGCTTTTTTCTCATAAGTGAGGTAAACGTAATAATTTCGTTTACAAAATTAGTATGGTCTGGTATAATCGGTCTATACTTTCAAAGCGCAGTTAAAATATGGAAACGGACGTAAAAACAATACTTGCCGAATGCGGTTTCGGTTTTAAAAAACAGCT
>CAOMHR010000016.1 GCA_948482865.1 Christensenellaceae bacterium | reverse complement strand
CAGACAGAGACTACGCGCATCTTATTCTGGGTGAGAGTTCCCGTTTTATCCGAACATATCACCGAACAGCCGCCCAGCGTTTCCACTGATTTGAGTTTGCGTATAACCACCTTTTTCTTGCTCATCTTCTGCACGCCCATTGCCATAATTATGGTAACGACGGCGGGCAACCCTTCGGGAATGGCGGCAACCGCAATTGCGACAGAAGTCATAAAATTTTTGAGCAGACCGTCGCCCCTGACAAAAATTCCGAGTACGAATATCACCGCGGTCACGGCAAGCACGAGCGCCGAAATAATTTTACCCAGCTTGTTCAAAGTCTTTTCAAGCGGAGTGCCGGCGGCTTTGGTGTTTTGCAGCATTTTCGCGATTTTGCCCATCTCGGTATCCATACCGACAGCCGTAACGACCGCTGTCGCGTTGCCGCGGACCACGTACGTAGAATTGAACAGGCAGTTTTTCATTGCGCCCAGCGCAACCTTGCTTTCGCGCAAAGGAGCGGCGTCCTTTTCAACCCCCACGCTTTCGCCGGTGAGCGCGGACTCGTCGCACTTCAGGTTGTTGCACTCCACAATGCGGCAGTCGGCGGGGATAACGTCGCCTTCTTCCAAAAGAACAATGTCTCCCACCGTAAGCTCGGCGCTGTCAATTGTGGTTTCAACCCCGTCGCGCCTTACCTTTACCTTACAGGCGGAAAGTTTTTTCAGCTTTTCAATCGCCTTGTCCGCGCGGAATTGCTGCACAGTGCCGACAACGGAATTGAGTAAAATAATCGCTAAAATTATGAACGTGTCGGTCAAATCGTTCTTATCCTTGGATATGAACGCAATCACCGCCGAAACAGCCGCGGCGGCGATTAAAAGTATTGTCATGACGTCCTTGAACTGAGAAAAGAACAGTTTTAAAACGCCCGTCTTTTTGCCGCGTTCCAATGCGTTTTCGCCGTAGGTTTTAATACGCTTTTCCGCTTCGGCTGCGGTCAGCCCTTCGCGGGCGGTTTCAAGCGTCTTTAAAGTTTGTCCGACTTCGGTAAAACAGAAATTTTGCATACTTCATATTATTCTGCTTGTCCGCGGTTTATTACAAAAAAACCCGGCTTTGATTTAAAGCCGGTTAATGACATTATTTCCTTTTTTTGTAGTTAATTATTTCGCCTATCGCACCTAAAAGCACACACACGGCTGCGCCTGCCGCAACTATTACCCAAAGGGGATGCCAAAGGTAGGTAAACACAGAAACGGATAAATATACCGCTACGCAGGAAAGAATTACCAATCCGCAGACGCCGCCGATATACGGATTTTCGCCTTTGGCTGTCTTTTTGGCGCGTTTAACAGGGTTACACATATCAAAAATTATCCCCGTTATTCCGCAAAGCAATGCGCATACGGGTATTATGACCCAATACGGACTCCAAAGATTGGTCAGCACCCCTATAAGAAGGTATGAACTGAGTCCCGCAAAAAACAACGCCGCACAAACTGCTCCGCATACTTTTTCGGCGAAAGTTTTTTCACAGCCGTGTTTGTCCCCTGCAAAAAGGTGTTGTTCGTTATTGAATGTCTCTTCCTTATCCTTGCGCCTGCCTTCAAGCAATTCGTCAACCGTAACGCCGAATATACGCGCTATCGGTACCAACTGCGAAGTCTCTGGCATAGCTTCGCCCGTTTCCCATTTGGAAACAGCCTTGTTCGTTACGCCCAGCATAGCCGCAAGCTGGGCTTGCGTCATTCCCTTTTCTCTCCGCAATGAATAAAGAAAATCACCGAAATCGTTCATAAGTCTTCTCCTTTTTCAGTTATTTTAATCCTTTTTTACATTTCGGACAATAGAATGCAGTCGAATTACGGTAGAATTTACAATTTGCTTTCCAGATATTCTGCAAATCTTACGGTCGCCATTGCGTCCCGCCCGTACGCGTCCGCGCCCATTTGCTCCGCATATTCGCGGGTAAGCACCGCGCCGCCCACAATAATTTTGCAGTCGGGGCAGTCGGCGCGCAAAAGGTCTATGGCGTACTGCATATTCGGCACGGTAGTGGTCATCAGCGCGGAAAGTCCGCAAAGCTGCGCGCCGTCCGTCTTTACCGCTTCGACAATACTTTCGGGCGGTACGTCACGACCGAGATCGTTCACCTGAAAGCCGTAATTTTCCAACAGGGTCTTCACTATGTTTTTACCGATGTCGTGCACGTCGCCCTTCACGGTGGCAAGCACGATTTTAAGTTTTTTGGGATTGGCTTCGCCCTTTAACGAGCTTTTCACCGCTTCAAACGCCGCCGAAGCCGCTTCCGCGCTCATTAACAGTTGTGGAAGGTACGCTTTTTTATTTTCAAAGTCCGCGCCCGTTTCATCCAGCGCGGGGATTATATATCCGTCTATAACTTCCAAAGGTTCCAACACTTCCAGAAGTTTTTTCGCCTTTTCAGCCGCTTCGCTCTTCAAGCCCTTAACTATGCAGTACTTTAAATCGCCGTCCGTTTCCGCAGTCTGTTTTGACTCCGCCGCGGCATTGTCCGCCTGTACGCCCGAAACGTAATCTATATAAGCAAGACAGTTTTCGTCCGTGCCGCAAAGCGCCATATAACTTTTGTACGTCTTTATCATTTCGGCGGAAAGGGGGTTCATAATAGCGGCGGAAAGCCCCGCCTGCAACGCCATTGCAAAAAACGCCGAATTTATAAAATCTCTCTGCGGCAGTCCGAAAGATATATTCGAAACCCCAAGCGAAGTATTTGCGCCAAGCACTTTTTTAATGTATTCAAGCGATTTCAAAACGGCATTGGCGGCGTTGCCGTCCGCGCTTACCGACATTGCAAGGGTGTCGAATATTATGTCCTTTTTAGCGATGCCGTACTCTTTTGCCGTTTCGATAATGCGTTTCGCTATTTTAATTCTTCCGTCCGCATCCGCGGGTATGCCGTTTTCGTCCAGCGTCAACGCGATAACCGCGCCGCCATATTTTTTAACCAACGGAAACACCGCGCTCATACTCTCTTTTTTGCCGTTTACAGAGTTGACAAGCGGCTTTCCGTTGTAAATGCGCATAGCCCGCTCCATAGCGGTAAAATCGGACGTGTCTATCTGCAACGGCAAATCGGTCACAGCCTGAATTTCGCAAACCATATCGGGTAAAACCTGAGCTTCGTCAACCCCCGGCATACCCACGTTTACGTCCAGCGCGTGAACGCCCAGTTCCGCCTGCGTTACGGCTTCGTTAAGGATATAGCCCTTATCCCCTTCCGCTATCGCCTGTTTTAAACGCTTTCTTCCCGTGGGGTTTATCCGCTCGCCTATAAGTATCGGTTGCCCGCCGAAATAAACGGGGTGCGTGTACGACGAAACGACTGTAAGTTTTTTATCGGTCACGGGCAGCGGAACAATACGCCTTGCCCCCGAAGCAAGTCTTGCAATATGTTCGGGCGTGGTGCCGCAGCATCCTCCCACGCATCTTACGCCGAGTTTTACAAGGTGAAGCAAGTCGTCGCAAAAGTCTTTTGAAGAGAGACCGTAAACGGTTTTTCCTTCGGAAATTTCGGGAAGCCCCGAATTGGGTTTTACTGTGACGGGAACTGACGAACACTTTAAAAATCTTTCTACAACGCCGCGCATCTGTCTGGGCGCAAGCGAACAGTTTACCCCCACAGCCGCGACCCCCAGACCTTCGAACAGGGCTACGGCGGTCTCTGGCGTGGCGCCCGTCATAGTCTTGCCGTCTTCGCCGAAAACGCAGCTTACGAATACGGGCAAGTCGCAACACTCCTTGACTGCTATCACCGCCGCCTTTGCTTCGTAAACGTCGTTCATTGTTTCAATGAACACCAAATCCACGCCACGCGCGGCGCGGACAACCTGTTTGTAACTTTCCACCGCCTGCTCGAAATCCAGCCCGCCGAGCGGTTTTAAAAGTTTGCCCGTCGGACCTATGTCCAGGGCAATAAATTTGTCCGTCCTGCCGTAAACCGCCTGTCTTGCAACCGACACCGCCGAACGCACTATCTCGCCCGTGCGGTCGCCGAACCTGAAAGGGTTTGCGCCGAAAGTATTGGTGAGTATTACGTCCGCGCCCGCGTCAAGATAGCTTTTGTGGACAGCGCGCACCGCTTCTGGGCGGGTCAGGTTCCACTCTTCGGGCGGAACGCCGACGGGAAGCCCCGCACTCTGGAGCCGGGTACCCATCGCCCCGTCGAATACTACAACAGAATTTTTAAGTTTTTCCGAAAAGGTCATTTTATACCTACAATAGCCGTAACCGATTTGGTCGGCGTCATAAAAAAGTTTTCCGAAAGGGTCACTCCCAGATTTTTCGAAACGTTCAATGCCGCGAATATTTCCCTTTGAAGTTCCAGCGGCAAATCGCCGTAGCCGCAGGAAAAGCGCGGTTTCGTTTCGCCGTTTTCCGCGGTGATTTGCGTGTTTACGTCGTCGCACCAACACTCGGCGGCAGCCGCGCCCAGAGCCTGCAACACCAACGCACGGGCGGGAGAAAGTTTTTCGTACTTTAGTATCAGCCTGTCCGTTTCCGCGCCGACGGTCGCCGCAAACAGCGCAATTTTTCCACAGCCTTCCAGATTTTTCGAAAGAGCCTTACTGCACGTTTTTGCAAATCCCAGATCAAGCGCGTCGCCCGTGCGTTTTACGTCGAACAGCGCATAACACGCCGCGGGGCGCAGGGCGGGCAGGATAAGTTTTTCGCATTCGTCCAGAACGCCGTCCAAACCGTCTTCGCATTTAACGCCGTAACAGCCGAGATAGCGCATAGTTTCGCGGCGGTCAACTCTGCCTTTACCCGTAATAATTTTTATCATAATATTTCCGAAAGGTTAGCCCTTATCGCCTGCGCGACGTCGGGTTTGTTCATAGAGTAAACGTGTACGGCGGAAATGCCGTTTGCGTAAAGGTCTATAATCTGCTCTGTGGCGTAAGCTATGCCCGCCTGCTTCATTGCGGCGGGGTTGTCGCCGAACCTGTCCACTATGCGCCTGAATCTGACCGGCAAAACGTTGCCCGTCATAGCGCTGATTCGTTTGACCTGTGCCCGTGAAGTAACGGGCATAATACCCGCAATCACGGGGATATTTATTCCGCTCGCCTGCGCCTTGCACAAAAAGCTGTAAAATATGCCGTTATCGAAAAACATCTGAGTTGTAAGAAAGTCGCAACCCGCGTCCGCTTTCGATTTGAGATGTTCTATATCGGAATAGAGAGTTTCGCTTTCGGGGTGACCTTCGGGATAGCACGCCGCACCTATGCAAAACCCGCCGTATTTTTTAATATCTTCAACAAGCCGGCTTGCGTATCTGTAATCCATATTGCCTGCAAATCCGTTTGGAATATCGCCGCGCAGGGCGAGAATATTTTCAATCCCCAGCGATTTCAATTCGCCCAGTTTCAGCTGTACGTCCCGCCTGCCGTGGCAAATGCACGAAAGGTGCGCCAGTGGAGTTATTCCCGAATTTTTAATTTCACGCGCAATTGCAACGGTATAATCGCTCGTGCCGCCGCCCGCGCCGTAAGTCACGCTTATAAAATCCGGCTTTGCCTGCGAAATTGCCTTTACCGCGCTTAAAACGCTGTCGTAATTCATTTGCGTCTTCGGCGGAAACACTTCGAAAGAGAGCGCAAGTTTTTTGCTTTTTAAAATTTCGGAAATTTTCATAATAAATTTATTTTATCACAACCGCCGCCGCTTTTCAACTGTTTTTGTAATTGCATAACGCGCATATCAACAGGGGCGCGGACATAGTCCGCGCCCCCAAAAATTATTGTAATTATTAAGCGCCGCCGCTTATAGAACCTGCAACGTAATTCACGTTAGCGAAAGTCGCCACGATTCCGCGCGTTGCAAACAGACACAGGTAAACATGGTTTGTATCAACACCGGTATATGACACATCGATATACGATGAAGTATATGTCTGACTGCCTTTCGTGACCTTACAGGTTATAGTACGGTCGGATTTAACCATTTCAATAGTATATGTGTCGCCTTTTGTAAATATAGTTCCCGTACCGCTCTTCGAACGTGTCACATCAATTTTACCGTCAAGTCTTTGATAATTATAGACGCAGGTATCGTTGTCAGATGAACCTGTGTAACCGCCCGCCGTCGCCGAATTACTGTTAATCGATTTCTGAACCAAGTTAATATACATATCGTCGCGCAACATAATACCAAACGCCGCCTGCTTTGACGCAGTACTTACAACATTAGTTAATGTTACGTCTGCGGTTATAGTAAAGTTCTGATTGGGATCAAGCTGTTTGAACACACACGCTATTCCGTCGTTTTTTGAATCGATTTTTCCCTTTGCCGTACTTGTTTCGTTACCGATTTTAAATGACTTATCGACATTCTGTGTTATAATAAAATTATTTGTATCTCCGATATCACCAAACGCAGACGCATACCAACCGCCTTCTTTTTCTGTCAATTTTGAAAGATCGGGTGCAGTATAGTCGGGTTCAACATAATTCTTATTGATGCCTGCAGCGTACTCCGTGTCGTGGTCGGGTTTTATTATATCAGTACGGATATTTGCTTTTAACGGATTTTCCGATTCCAAAATTGCGTTTGCAAAATGATATGCGTTCATTTTTGCGCCGTAAAGGTTAGTGTGTGTTTTATCAAGTCCGTCTCGCTCGCCGTTTGTGGTTTTTTCCCAGCAATGATAGTCGGATGCCTTTGCGCTGCCTAAAGCTGTATAATCAGCCTTTGTCAGCGCGGTAAGATCTACGACCGTCGTTTCGGTAGCCGCGCCCAAATCGCGGATAGCTTTGGCGTAGTCGCCGCCCGGTTTGCCGACCGCAACCTGACCCACGATGTGACCGCTGCTGCCCGAGTAATCGTTATTTTCGTTAAGTCTTACTATGGGCGTACAAAGGATTGGCGTTGCGCCCTTATCCTTTGCCATTTTAACGTAATTGGTATAAAGCGAATTCTGGAACGAACCTTCCGTGTCCTTATCGCCGTTGGGGTTGGTGTAAATATCTGTTTTCTGGTCGTTGTGTCCGAAACCTATTACAAGATAGTCGCCCGCGGTGATACTGTTTTTAAGGGTGGTATAATTGCTTTCGGAGACGAAACTTTTCGAACTCCTGCCGGATAACGCAAGATTTGAAATCTGATTTGCGTCGCAGTTTATATAGTTGAAAAGCTGGGTTCCGTAGCCGTAGCGGGGAAGATAATAATTATCGTTGAACGAGCAAACCGTAGAGTCGCCTACAAGATATATTTTACCCGCAAGTTTTGTTGAAGTATCGCCCGCGGGCACGGTGTACTCAACCGTGTTGGACTTGTCGCTTGAAGAGTATTTATCGTCCGTACTTGTGGCAACTACCGTATACCTGTAAGTCCCGGGCGTTGTCTGCGTAATTGTGTAACTGCACTCAGTCTGCGAAGAAACAGAAGTTTCGCCTTCGTAAACGTTGTAACCGTCCGCATTTTCAACGGCGTTCCAGGTAATGACGTTACCTGTGACCGAAATTTCGGGAGCGGCAAGTTTTTCACCGCTGTCCTTATTACAGCCCGCGGCAATTCCCACGGTTGAAACCATAGCCGCCGCCAAAACGCAAGAAAGAAGTTTTTTGTTGCTCATTATTCTCTCCTTAAACTATAAATTTAAAATAACAGTCGCATTGCACGACCGTGTTAAATTTTATCACTATTTGTGTGTTTTGTCAATGATTTAAAATAAAAAGCCGCCCGCGCGGTTTCGCGCGGGCGGCAATAATTTTGATTTCAGGAATTGAATTTATCCAGAAAAAAGTAATCTTCGCCCTTTTTGTACCCCACAAGCGTATCCAGCTGTACGTTATGTATGCTCTTGAAAACGCTGCTGTCCACGTCGGGGTTTATCTGTCTGAAATTTTTAATAAGGTTTTTCACTTCCTGCCTTGCCGAATAGCCCTGCTGTCCTTCTTCCAGCCCCGCCGTTTTTTTGCAGGCGCAGGCAATAAATTTAAGACCGTTGTACTGTTGCCAGTGAACAATATCGTCTTCCAGTATACAGTACATAGGGCGGATAAGCTGTACGCCTTCAAAATTTTTGCTTTTCAGCTTAGGCACCATTCCCTGTATTTGCCCGCCGTAGAGCATACTCATCAAAGTAGTTTCTATAACGTCGCTCTTGTGGTGTCCCAAAGCAATTTTATTGCAGCCGAGTTCTTTTGCGCGCGCATACAAAAAACCGCGTCTCATTCTCGCGCAGAGATAGCAGGGCGAGTTTCCGCCTATTTCGTCCGTCACTTCGAAAAGGTCGGACGTAAAAGTTTTTAACGGAATATCAAGAAGACGCGCGTTGTCAGCAATGCGGTCGGCATTTTCTTTATTGTAACCGGGATTCATACAGATAAACTGCGCCGAAAAAGCAATGTCGCTGTGGCGCAGAAGTTCCTGCATGAGTTTGGCTAAAAGAAAGCTGTCTTTCCCGCCCGAAACGCACACGGCTATATTGTCGCCCTCTTCTATAAGGTTATATTTTTTTACCGCTTCCAGAAAGCGCGACCATATCGGCTTTCTGAATTTGGTTATTACAGACCTTTCTACTTTCTGAAGGGGGGTCAGCTCTTTCATATCAGTCTTCTTCCGTAAAATGCTCTTCTTCGTCGTGCGGGTCGGGGAAATCGGCTTTGTCGTAAGCTATACCGTTTTTGTCGTAATAATCCTTGATTGCCGCGCGTATCGCTTCTTCGGCGAGTACCGAGCAGTGCATTTTATGCGCGGGCAGTCCGTCCAACGCTTCTGCAACCGCCTTATTTGTCAGCTCCAACGCTTCGGAAATGGGCTTGCCCTTGATAAGTTCGGTCGCCATCGACGACGAAGCTATCGCGCTGCCGCAGCCGAAGGTATTGAACTTGACGTCGGCAATAACGCCGTTTTCAATTTTTAAATAAATTTTCATTATGTCGCCGCACTTGGCGTTGCCCACTTCGCCCACGCCGTCGGCGTCCTCTATTTTACCCACGTTTCTCGGATTGGTAAAATGGTCCATAACTTTTTCACTGTAAAGCGCCATATAAACTCCTTGTTTTTAAATTATATCAGATGTTGTTTTTTACCGGTTTCCAAATCTTCCCACACGGGCGACATATTTCTCAGATATGCTACCACTTCGGGTACGGCTTTCAAAATCGCATTTACGTCTTCTTCTGTGTTGTATTCCGAAAGGCTTAGCCTTAACGAGCCGTGAGCGACTTCGTGCGGAAGCCCGAGAGCGAGCAACACGTGCGACGGGTCCAGAGAACCCGACGTGCAAGCCGAACCGCTTGAAGCGCAGATTCCGCGCGCGTCGAGATGAAGTAAAAGCCCTTCGCCTTCAATGCCTTCAAAACATATATTTACGTTGTTGGGCAGTCTCTTTTTTCTGTCGCCGTTCAGTTTTGAATGGGGTATTTTCAAAAGCCCGTCAATAAGTCTGTCGCGCAAAGCGCTCTCTTTTTCGGCGTTTACCGCCATATTCGCGCACGCGTCTTCCAGAGCCTGAGCCATTGCCGCGATACCGCCGATATTTTCGGTCCCCGCCCTGCGCCCGCGCTCCTGCGCGCCGCCTTCTATAAAGGTGTTCAACGGTATGCCGCGCCTGCAATACAGCGCGCCCGCGCCCTTGGGCCCGTGAAATTTGTGCGCCGAAAGCGATAGCATATCTATATTGTCCGCGTTTACGTCAACGGGGATATGCCCCGCCGCCTGCACCGCGTCCGTATGAAAAATCACGCCATGCCTTTTACATACTTCGCCTATTTCCCGCACGGGCTGTATCGTGCCGACTTCGTTATTTGCGTACATAACCGTTACCAGCGCCGTGTCGGGACGGATAGCCGCTTCCACTTCTTCCGCGGTGATAAGCCCGTCCGGATGAACGTCGAGATAGGTTACTTCAAAGCCTTCTTTTTCCAGTTTCTTTAATACGTGCAACACAGCGTGATGTTCGAACGCCGTGGAAACGATATGTTTTTTGCCCTTACGCGCTCCGTTTACCGCCGCCGAACGAATTGCCTGGTTGTCCGCTTCGCTTCCGCCGGAAGTAAAATATATCTCGCGCGGCTCGCAGTTCAGGCACCGCGCTATTTTTTCGCGCGCGGCGTCAAGAGCTTCCTTGGCAGCCTGTCCCGCCGAATGCAGGGACGAAGGGTTGCCGTACACTTCTTTTAAATAGGGTATCATTGCCTTAACCGCGCTGTCGCTCATTGCGGTTGTTGCGGCGTTGTCAACGTAAATGGTCTTCATTTTAATTCCTATATTTTTAATATGAATTAATTATAAATTTAAATTCCTATTCTGTCAATAGGAATTTAATAGTTTTGCATTATTAATTTAAAATATTTTTGCAGAACATTTGCATTTATTCCGTGCGGTTCCGCCAACAGGAATTTAATTATTTTAAAAAATTTATTTAAGTAAATCTTTAAGAGTCTTTGAAGTTAAAAAGTTCATTATAACTTCGTCCAGCTCTTTAAAAAGCGGAAGGGTCATACAGGTCCCCGCGTTTTCGCACCCGCCGTTTTCAAGACAGGACACGGGAGCAAGCGAACCTTCGCCGGAAATAAGAATTTCCGCCACGGTGTAGTCCTGCGCGCTTTTGGCAAGTTTGTAGCCGCCGCTCTTGCCGCGCGCACTTAAAACAAGCCCCGCCGCCGAAAGCTGTTTTGCGGAAGTTTCAAGGTATTTCAAAGACTCGTTCTGTCTTTCGGCAATATCGCCCAAAGATATAAAACCTTCGCCTTCGTGCCTTGCCAAATCAATCATAACTTTTAAGGCGTTGCGCCCTTTGGTTGTAATAAACATATTTTAACCGCCGTACTCAATCATTTTTTCAATGCACTTAACCGCCTGCGACCGCAGATTTTCATCCATAACAATCTCTTCGCCGCCGCGCCCTTCAAGGCAGTTTAACACGTCCGCAAGGGTGGTGATTTTCATATTGTGACACAAAAGGTCCTTTGAAAGGGGATAAAACTTTTTATCGGGACAGCGGATTTGCAGGTGCTGTACAATCGCGTTTTCCGTGCCTATTATAAATTCCGCCGCGTCCGACTTTTCGGCAAACTCCATAATTCCCGTAGTTGACCCAACGTAATCGGCAAGCGCGACTACTTCGGGGCGGCATTCGGGGTGGACAAGAAACAACGCTTCCGGATGCGCCTTTTTTGCCGCCGTTGCTTCGCTCTCTTCAATCTTCGCATGGGTGGGGCAACCGCCCGACAGCAGTTTAAAATTCTTTTCGGGTACCTGACTCTGCACGTAAGACCCCAAATTAATATCTGGAATAAACAGAATATCTTTCTGCGGCAGGGCGCGGCAAATTTTTACCGCGCTTGAAGACGTAACGCAGACGTCGGCTACGGTTTTAAGTTCCGCGGTGGTGTTTACATATGCCACCACGGCGTACCCGGGATAGCGTTTTTTCACTTCTTCAATCACGTCGCGGTCAAACTGTTCCGCCATAGGACAGCCCGCCGCGGGGTTCGCAAGGTACACCGTTTTTTCAGGCGAAAGCATTTTTACCGTTTCAGCCATAAAGCGCACGCCGCACATAATAACCGTTTTTTCCGGAGCGGTCTTTGCCTTTACCGAAAGAGCGTAACTGTCACCCGTGAAATCCGCTATTTCGCAAATCTCTTCGGACATATAGCTGTGCGCAAGAATACATACGCCCTTTTCTTTTTTCAGCTTTAAAATTTTATCCTGTATATCTTTTATCATTTTTGTTCCCGGAAATTTATCACAGAAATTATATTATAAAACGTGTTCGTTGTCAATCCAAAATCAAACGGCAAAAATTACCGCCCGCGCAAAACGCGCGGGCGGCGTACGTTATTTCTTTTTAACGGTAGTTTTAGCGGTTTTTGCAGGTTTTGCCGCCTGCAACTTTTCGGGAATTTCCACCTGCGGCACGTGAGAGCTGTCCGTCTTCGCTTCCTTGTGCGCTTTCGCAACGCCGTCGCGCACACGCTTTTCTTCCTGCTTTTCCTTATCAGTGCTTTCGTGATACGGCACTTCGAAAATAACCGATTCCAGCGGGCGCAGGTTGAAAGTCAGTTTGTACTTCCTTCCGTCGCACAGCTCTTCCTTTGCTTCTATTTCCAAAGGGCTTCCGTCGGGATAGGTTGAAAAAATGCGTTTATATACACCGCTAACGGGCGCGCCCACGCCCATTTCGTATCTTTCTACGGGAGCAAAGTTACATACGAAGATGAGCGCGTTGTTGTAGTTCCAGGGGTTTCGCCTTATAAACGTGAAGATGTTTCTGTTATAGTCGCCGCTGTTAATCCACTCGAAAGAGTTCTTTCCGCCGCAGTCGTTGTACAGCACGGGGTAAGATTTATAGATATGTAAAAGCGTGCGGTAACAGTCCATTACGTCGCGGTGACCGGGGTCGTCGCACAGCCACCAGTCAAGACCGGTTTTATAGTTCCACTCGCTCTCCTGCCCGAAATCCTGCCCCATAAACAGCAGCTTTTTGCCGGGGTGACCCGTCATCATAGTGTAGCAGGTTTTAAGGCTGCCCAGTTTATCCATACGCGAACCGGGGAACTTGTTGTACATACTGCCCTTGCCGTACACTACTTCGTCGTGCGAAAGCACGAGCATATAATTTTCATCGAAAATATACTCGAAAGTATGGGTCATAAGACCGTGGTGATAGGGTCTGAAAATGGGGTCCGTGTTGTAGTATTTAATGCTGTCGTTCATCCAGCCCATATTCCATTTCAGCCCGAAACCGAACCCGCCCTGTTTTGCGGGCTTGGTCATTCCCGCGAGAATGGAACTGTCTTCGGCTATCAGAAACGCGTCCGTCCGCGCGCGCATTACGCTGTTAAGGTGTTTGATAAATTCAAAACTTTCAAGATTTTCGTTGCCGCCGTACATATTGGGGCGCCATTCGCCGCGTCCGAACGAATTGTAAAGCATAGCCGCAACCGCGTCTACGCGCAGCGCGTCGACGTGGTATTTTTCAACCCAGAAAAATGCGGAAGCAATCAAAAAGTTAGAAACTTCCTTTTTGCCCAGATCAAACGCCTTGGTCCCCCATTCGGGATATTCCGCACGTAGCGGGTCTGCATATTCGTAAAGGGGCGTGCCGTCGAAATTCGCAAGGGCAAAGTCGTCCTTGGGGAAGTGCGCGGGAACCCAGTCTAAAATTACCCCTATGCCGTTTGCGTGCATATAGTCCACGAAGTACATAAAGTCCTGCGGCGAGCCGTATCTTGCCGTGGGCGCGAAGTAACCCGTTACCTGATACCCCCAGCTCGGGTCGAAGGGATATTCGCAAATGCCCATAAGCTCTATATGGGTATAGCCCATATACTGCACGTATTCGCACAGTTCGTGCGCAAGGCGGCGGTAATCGAAAAACTGGTCTTCGTCCCACTTGGAAAGGTCTTTTTTCCAGCTGCCGAGATGCACTTCGTACACCGACATAGGCTTTTCAAGAAAGTTGTATCCCTTTCTTTCCTTTTTCCACTCGCCGTCGTTCCACTTATAATCTTCAAGGTTGACTACAACCGAAGCGTTATTGGGGCGCAGCTCGCTGCCGAAGCCGTAAGGGTCGGTTTTGCAGACTTCGCTGCCGTCCGCGCGTACGATAAGGTATTTATATTTGACCCCTTCGCACATTCCGGGGACGAACAGTTCCCATATGCTGTCGTCGCACTTTTCCATTACGTCGCGCCAGGGAGTCCAGCCGTTGCCGTCCGATAAAACGCACACCGCGCGGGCGTTGGGCGCCCAAAGCACAAAGTGTACGCCGCGCACCCCGTTCACTTCGCGGATATGCGCGCCCATTTTGTTGTACAGCTCGTAATGCGTGCCGTGATGAAAGAGATAGGTATCCAATTCACCGAAAAATCTGTTTTCCATATTATCCCCCAATTGTTTATAGCCTTAATTAATTGCTTTGGTTAAAGTTACAGGTGAACACGCAGCCCGATTTGGCTGCAACTGTCACTAGAATTCTGCCGTGGTTTACCGTATACTTCGCCCCGTCGTTTTTAAGTGCGGAGTCGAACGCGCAAACCATTTCCGTGCCGCTTTTTACGCCTATTTCCCATACGGGAACAAACAGATTCAAATCGCCGTCCGTACAGTTTATTATTACTGCGGCGCAGTCGGCGCCGTCAAATCTGCCGTAAGAGATATAACCGTTGCCCGCGTCCAGTTTTTTTACGCTGCCGGTTTTAAGGCAGTGTATGCGCTTTCTCAGCTCTATCGCGCCCTTGTGATAATCTATAAGCGACTTGTTTTCATGCCCCCAGGGATAGGTACGGCGGGAGTCGGGGTCGGTCCAGCCCACTTGCCCCGCTTCGTCCGCATAGTAAATGCCGGGCGCGCCGGGCCAGGTCATCTGGATAAGCACCGCAAGCTGCATAACCCGCAAATCCACTCCGTGCGCGGCGGCGTGCGGTCCCATTGTCTTTAACGTACCCACAACGCCGTTCGTTCTCGTAAGAAAGCGCGAATGGTCGTGGTTTGAAAGCTGGTTCAAAGCGCAGTCGAGCGCGGGGCGGGAGAATCTGGACATGTTTTTCGTCATGGCGTCGAAAAACGCCTTGCCGTCCCATAGCCTGTCGCCGTCAAATCCTTCGCTGTGCTTTTCCATACCCGTCAAAAACCAGGTGACCGGTTCCATAAAGGCGTCATAGTTCATAACCGAATCCCACTCGCCCCCCTTAAACCACGCGGAAGGGTCGCCGTAGTGTTCGGCGAATACCAGAGCTTCGGGGTTGGCTTCACGGACGCGGTCACGGAATTTGCGCCAGAATTTATGGTTATATTCGGGCGAATGACCAAGGTCCGCGGCAACGTCAAGCCGCCAGCCGTCCACATTGTATGGAGCCGAAACCCATTTTGCCGCCGTGGACAAGACGTATTCTTCCAGCTCGGGCGATTTTTCGAAGTTGAGTTTGGGCAGCGTAGGGAAACCCCACCAGCCTTCGTACCCGCTCTTGGCTTCAATCGGTTTATCGAAATTGAAGTAACTTCTGTAAGGGCTTTTGGCGTACTGGTAAGCGCCCGCTTCATATCCGTCTTTACCGAGATAAATACCTTCCCTGTCCAGCCATTTATTGAACGAACCGCAGTGATTGAATACGCCGTCTATTACGACCTTCATACCGCGGGAATGTATCTCGTCCACCAATTCCGCAAAATATGCGTTGCTCTTTTCAAGGTTTACCTTGGAAGTAACTCTCTTTATATATCTGGGCGCGTAACCGTTGTTATGTTCCCAGTGCTGCATTTCGTGCTGCAAATCTTCTTCTATTACGGCGAGATGCGGGTCTATGTAGTCGTAGTCCTGCGTATCGTACTTGTGGTTGGACGGCGAAAGGAACAGCGGGTTGAAATAAATCGCTTCAACGCCCAGATCCTGCAGATAATCAAGTTTGGCGCGCACGCCCTGCAAGTCGCCGCCGTAAAAACAGCGCACGTCCAGCTCGTCGGGGAATTTATCCCATTCGGTTATTTTTTTGGAATGTCCGCCCGTGTAGTAATATTCGTTGTCGCAGACGTCGTTCGCGGGTTCGCCGTTGCAGAACCTGTCTGTAAAAATCTGGTAAAACACCGCGCCCTTTGCCCAGTCGGGCACTTTCTGCCCGGGTACGAACGAAAACTCATACTCTTCCTGCGCGTTTTCAACGCAGCCCAGCCTGTTGTAACAAACAACGTCGTCTTCGTCCACCACTTTGAAAAAGTAGACTATTTTTTTCGCGGTACAGGTAAAACTTACCGTATAATAATCAAAAG
>CAOMHR010000015.1 GCA_948482865.1 Christensenellaceae bacterium | reverse complement strand
CTGCCGCAGATTAATATTATCAGTGACAGTATTGCTATAATTATTTTTTTCAAATCATTTCTCCTGTTTATTAGAATATTTATAAATTCACCTACAATTTTATACCTTTACCTTTTCAAAGTCAACTTTTATAACAAATTTTTCCATTTTTATTGCAAATAAAGTCCATTTGTGCTATAATTCAACAAAATACGAATCAGATAAAAACAGGGAATTAACCATGAAAAAACTATTTAAAGATAAAAAAACGAAATTTACCGTTATTTTTTTGGCTGCGTTGGTTATATGCGTTTCTTTAGTAACTGCCTTAGTTATAACGCTGTATAAAGATTACGATATAAAAAGTATTACCGTTAACGGCAGAACCGCGACTATCCACGGTGAAACAGCGCAAGTTGAAATAGAGCAATCGGAAACGGTAAATATTAACATAAAATATAAGTCCGATATTCAGGTCAAAATTTACAAAGATGAAAGTTTTAAACAAGAACTGCAAAACTTTAATAATATCCGAATTGACGGAACGGATACTTATTTATACATAACAACAGGCGCTAAAAGCAAAATTAAAAAAACTTATACCCTTAACATTATTAATAAAGTTTCCAACGACGTTACCGATTATACAATTAATGGGGTTGCGCCCGAATTGTCAAACGGCGGTTACAGCGTTACTTTACCTGACATTACCACAAATTTTAATATTTCCGTAAAGCCTTCAATTTTTTTCAGCTATAAGTTTTATCTGGACAGCGACCAACAGATACCTATAAATGAACTGTCGAATTTTATTTTGCCCGAAAATCAAACAACGATATACTGCGACGTTTATAACGTCAACTTTACCGAAGTATTCAAACAATACAAAATAGACGTTCAATTTGAAACAACCGAAAACGGTAAAATCAACGTACTCACAGTAAACGGCATTCAGGCGGACATTGGGCGTACCGAAGCAACTGTAACCGTTGACCGCGCAAACATATTAAACATTGAAATAACCGGAACCGAAACAACTAAATTTATTGTCTACTCGGACAAAAATCTGACCGAAGAAATATCGGACATAAAAAACATACAAAACCTGAATTTGTCCGGAGAACCTATAAAATATTATATAAAAGCTATTGCCGCCAACGGTACAGAGTTAATATATACCTTAACCGTAAAGTATAATCTGGATACAAACGTTGAAATTTCTTCGCTAAAAATTAACGATACTTATGCTTCGGTTAATGACGATGAGATAAGCGTTTTGCTTGAAAGACCTAATTATATAACCGTTGACGCAACTTGTGCTTCCCCCTATGCCAAAATAGAATTTTACTTTGATAACGGACACAGTAAGCCTTTAACAGATTTAGAAAATATCGATATATCCGATTATGATAAACCGGTTTATCAGCTGTTCGCAAAAGTGACAGCCGAAGCAGAAGCCGTAAAAAACTATAAGATATTCATTAATTTTGTGCTAAGCAATAAAGCAGAATTATTGGATTTACAGGCAAATAACCAAACCGCAACAATAGAAAACGGCGCGGCGACGCTGCAATATATCGGCACGCCCGATACTTTTAATTTGCTGATTCAAAATGTTACGGTGAGCAAATATGCCGCATTCGATATTTTTTATGATACCGATTGTACCAATCCAATAGATTATAAAAATGAAATACAATTAACTTCTAACCACCAAACGCTTTATATCAAAATTACGGCAGAAGATAACCATTACGAAATAATTCCTTTAACCATAAATCTCGTATCCAATGATAATGAAATTAAAAGTATAACCGTTAATAATCAAGAGTTTATTATAACTTCTGAAACAAGCACATTAACGGTAGAAAACAACGTAAAATTACAAATCAATCAAATAAAATACGACTTGAATTCCGAACTCGACGTTTTTTACGACCAATTACAAACAAACGCCGTGGAGAATTTGAACGATATAGATTTTAAAAATAATATAGGGCAAGTTTACATTCGGGTAATTGCAGAAACCGGCGCAATAAAAGTCTTTTCAATTGAGATAATAATAAAAAATGCGCCTACGCCTGTTTTTTCAACAAGCAGTATACAAATGAACGATTGGCAAAAAACCGTACCCGTTTCAGAACTGTTTTATATTGAAGGCAATTCTTATAATGAAAACCAGTTTGAATATGAAGTTTATTGGAACGACAGTAGACAAAATACCGATTATATTTCCGTTGCAAATGAAAAGAAAATTTATGAACTGAAAATAATTGTTAAAAGCTATTATTTCGAAGACGTTACTTATACAAAACTAATCGAAATTTTGCCTTTTACGCTTACCCCCGTTACCGCTTCGTTGCTGATAAATGAATATGCGACAAAAGACTTTGACGATAAATTGCCTGTTCATACCCTAATAGACATTAATTACGGCAGTTATGTTTTGGGCAAAGATTTCTATATAGAAATAAACTATCCGAACGCAAGAAGACAAGTTGTAATCGATTTAAACGCTCAAATAGATTTATACGAAGGCACATATGCCGTCTTTATAAACGCTTTTAATAATTATTTCGACACAAAAAAATTGGGCGAACTTACAATCACGGAAATCAAAAAAGATATCCCCGTAATAACGGCTCCTGATTTTATTGAAATAAAAGAATCGGATAATGTGCTTAATATTGCCGGCTTGTTTGAAGTAAGTAAAAATGATTACGACGTTATTCTGATTAAAACTTTTTCTAATGATAAAGAAACCGACAGCATCAAATGCAATTCGGGTATTTACTTGTTAAAATTACAGGCGTACTATACAGACGGAGTGGTTGAAAAGATAATCAAAGTTGAAATTTCTTCTATCTCCGATAATACCGATATAGATTTGTTCGTCAACGATAACCTAATATTATTCACAAACAACCTGATTACGCTGCCTGATTTGAAATATAACGACAAGTTTGTATTGACGGGGCAAAATTATAACAGTCACGCAAAAATCGTTTTAAAAGTCAACGATATACTTTCAAGTTTCGGTAAAATAAACCTAAATACCGGCGCCAACATTATTTCGATAGTTGTGACGGCTGAAAGCGGCAGCAGCGAAACTTACGAAATTTATGTAAACAAAAAAGCACGCGAACTCCCTGAAGTAATTGCCCCTGCACACACGGTAAAATTATCAAAGTATCAAGACTTTATAAATGTTGAAAACTTTTACACCGTCAATTCAAACGATTATTTAGCTAAAGTTAATTTATATTTAGATAATCTTGAAATTTTAAATAACATTTTAGAAGTTGAAAACATCTCCAAAATTTATAACGTTGAAATCGTCTTAACCGGTGAATTCGGCAACATATCAACTATATTGGAAATAGGTGTTTTACCCTATACTGAAATTGAAGTGCGCTTCAATTCTTCTGCCGTTGTAAAAGAAAACCAAGAGTATATTTTTTCATTAACCGATTTTGTTAATGAAATTTTATACTATGGCATAGACGCCGAAACTTGTCGCCTGGAATTAATCTGCGACAATAAAACATTTTCAACATCGGCATTGGAAGCCGGCGAACATCTATTCACTATAAACATTTGGCAAGACAATATTTTGCTTAAAGAAGAAACGCGATGGTTCAATGTAACTTTTTCAAAATTATCGCCGCGCATATCCGTTGTACTTAAAAACAGCAACGTAATTATTCCGCAAAAAACTTTTATTGCGGAATTAGAAAACTATTTTGAAATCGATTACGGAATTTATGACAAAAATTCATTAGCCATAAGATTTATTTATGCAGATTCGGTATCTCCGCAAGACGCTTTTATATTACAAAAAGGTAAAAATTATTTTACCCTGCAGATAATTGAAAAAACTTCCCGTCAAGAGTTATACAGGAACGAATACGTTATTACCTGCAGCTATATTTCAAACAGCGAATCTGTTTTTAAAACTTTCAGCATAAACAATGTTTATTACAATATAACAGAAAACAATTTAATTATAATAACACACTCCCCTATTACAG
The DNA here is from genome assembly GCA_948482865.1 of Christensenellaceae bacterium. Classification (GTDB taxonomy): domain Bacteria; phylum Bacillota; class Clostridia; order Christensenellales; family Borkfalkiaceae; genus Coproplasma. The sequence goes on along the minus strand of CAOMHR010000015.1, from coordinate 12,071 downwards.
AAGCGGCTTTGTCATATGCAGTAAACGATACGTTTTCAGTGTTCAATATTCCTGACACTTTAAATTTAAGTCAGGGGTTAAATCAGATTCAATACCGAGTCAAAGAAACCGACGGCTCTTCTTATACCGCGGTAATTAATATTTATAACATATGCAAATTAGAATATTATATCAGCTCCGTCAACTACAAAGGACACTCCGCTACAAATAATATACTTCAATTAGATGCCGGTACAGTATTCAATATAAATGAACTGTCTGTTGCCTATAACAATGCCGAACATATAGCTATAAATAAAACCTTAAATCAAATATATGATAATATTTTCGACGTCCGGATTGAAGGCGCCTATGATAATATTGATATCGGTTATATTGTAATACGTATTTATATCGGCAATGTTAAACCCCGCTTATTTGAAATAGCAACAAAAGTGACCGGCGATTCGGTTTTTTATTACGGCATAAGCGAATACGGTTTAGAGATATTCTCTAAAAACGATAGTCTGAATCTTGATTTTTCAATAGACTTTGTTAATAACAATTTTTCCGTTGCAAATAGCAGTTTAACAAATTTAGATTATGGGGTTAATAATCTAAAACTGATTGTTAAAGAAGACAATATAGCTGAATATGAATATAATTTAAATGTAACTTTAGTCCCCTGCAATATGTTTTTGTCTGTTTCGTATAATGAAAATAAATTATCCAAAACAAACAATTACTATATTATTGAAAACTCAAATACAATAGATGAAAATTTAGTGTTTATCACCTTAAAAGATATTCCGATAAATACTACTTTACACCCGTTACCCGTAACATACTATAACGAAAAAATCGCGATTAAATATGAACTGTATTATAAGCAAATTATAATTCAAACCATTTGTGTTGCCGTTGCAAATAATAATGCGGCTGTTACGTGCGAACGGGATAATTTAACGCTCACACAACTCGGAAACAATATTCTATATGATGAAATACGAATAAGAAAATATGAATCGGTTAGCGAAATAAATTACTCGTATATCGTTAGTTGTATTTATCCGTTAACACATATATCCGATGAAAGATTTTCTTACGAAGAATATATCGGATATGTAGTTGACGTAGATTTAAGCTATTTATTAAGCAAAGAACCCGGTACTTACACGCACTTGTTAGAATTTAACGTTTACACTGTTTCTTCATCTTTTACATATACGCTGCGAATTGACATTGAATTATACCAAATAAGCGCTGATAACGCTGAACTTTCTGTAAACATCGGTGAAAATTTACATCTGTATTTTGAAGAAAGCGAATTATCGGATTCTTATATTGTTGCAAACCAAAAAATTGATTTAAACATACAAGTAGAAAATATAGACGTTAGTATAAACAGTAAAGACAACAAATATCATCTATATTATAACAAAGATATTGTAAATAATTTAAATGTAGAAATATTATATGACATTAACAGCGGCTATTATATTCAGTTTAACATAGGTTCAGGTTCAAACAATTTAAAAACAATCAGAATATACTTAAATGAATATAGAAATGATAACGGAGAAACTGTTGAAACAAGTTGCTTCTTCGGCGAACAACAAATAAATATACTTGAAAATGCTGATACTGAAAATATAGAATACAATAACCAAACTTATAATGTAGCAATCGGCGATAAAACGCTTTACTTGCCGCAAAACACTGCCGAAATTAATGTAAAAATTTATGGGTACATTGCTGAATCGTTTAATTTTGTATTCAAAGACAATAACGGCAATGCCGGCATTCTGGAAATTATTGATGGTTGTATAGTGTTAATAATTTCTGAAGATAATCCAACTCCCTATGCATTAATAAAAGTACAGTTTGTTTAATCATAAACTCTGCGCGTGATAAACTATTACAGGCGGCAAATAAAACTCAACGTTACTGTAACTTTTTTGCGGTGTATAACAGACAAACAATGGTGACAAAAAAAACCTAAACTAAACCATAACGTAATGGTTCAATTTAGGTTAGTCTTGGTGCTTGTGATCGGACTTGAACCGATACGGCTGTTACACCGAGGGATTTTAAGGTATTTGCAGTACTATAAAAGCACAATATATAGTGTTTTGATAATTATCAATTTACTATATATTGTGCTTTTTTTGTTAATCCGCAAATCCCCGCAAGATTAAAATGAATATTAATTAAACTTTTTAAGTACTTAATTATTTTTGTGTTTTAACAATTCTCCCACGAAAATGCCCGCGATTTCAGCTATAAATTTAATTGTTCTCGGTAGTTTTTTCTCTTGTATTTCATTTTTAGTCTTTTCCCAAATAACGTCATTGCGAATAGTTTCTAAAAAATCATAGCCGTAATTCGATAACCCCATACAAGAAAACGAACCTAACGTAGTTTTTGCTGTTTTACCAAATAATCCAGCTTCTTCCATTAAATTAAGTTGGTTTATAGTGTAAGCACCTTCGTACCCCTTTTGCATCATTGCAGAAGCAATAGGATAAAATTGCATAGGTTCACACTTATCTTCTATTTCTAATAATGCTTGTCTTATAAAATCCATATCTCTTTTCATAATTTTTCCCTCGTTTGTTTTTCTTAATTATAGCACTACTTAATGTTAAAAACAAATATTGTAAATTACATTTTATGAATTAATTATAAAATACTTCCGTATTTTTACCTTTTGTTGGTCTTATCGTAGCATATTTCTCGTAAAAGTCAACGGCTTCACGAAAAAAATTATTACGACTGCGCCTATCAGTTTTTTATATTTACTTCTACTGCCTAACTGCGTAAAAAACAGTTAGGCTTTTTTATTTTGCCTTTGTTAATTTTTTTGTTCGCTTCGTTGACTTTGACATTACTACCTAAACAATATACTCCAACCCGACCTATGCTCCGTTTGCCCTGCCAAAAGGCAAAAAATAAAAATTCGGAGGTACAAAACAATGCAAAAAGTGGTTTACTCAATCAAAAAAGTAAATCGGGACGAAAGAATTAAGGGTATAGGTTATCTTGCCGACGGTAATTTACTGATACCGGCAAAGGCGAAAAACGGAAATCCTTATATAAGGATATTCGACGACGTTTCAAAACATTGTACAGCAGTTCCAGATGCTGAAAACGAGTTCAAAGGTTTTGTTACAGTTGCCTACTCTGACGTTCAGGTTTACGACAAGCAAAAAAACAATTACAAAATTCTTGATTATGTAGAAACAACCTACTATGTATGGTTCAAATTTATTAAATAAGGAGCATTACCGATATGGCAAAATTAAGCGAATTAAAAAAATATCTTGATTACGAATTCAGCACCGGAGTTTATACGGGCGACGATTACAAGACCTTTCAGAACAAATACATAAATTACTTGCGTTCGATATGTAAGGAAAACGGTTGGCAGTTAATAAACATAGGCAGAAACCATTACGAATTTTCAACGTTTATTACGGACAACGAAAATCATTTTATTTACTTATCCATATTTGACGTAAGATATAACAGAAATGCGTGGTACAACCGCGTGCTTATCAGAACAGCGAAAAATGAAAAAGACTATACGGGCGGAAGTAATAACTATTACTCTCTGCCCGTTTTACAATTTGCTATCCAGCAATTATTAAAAAAGACCGCTTAAAGGAGTTTAACTATGAAAAACACGAAAGAAATGCAAGCAATTTTAACAGCTATTTACTGTATAAACCAAACGGGCAACAAAGACGAAGATATACGCAAACTTTGTGAATACGCTTACCACCGCTGTTTTAAAGCAAATCACAGAATGATTTTGCTATGCACCATAGGTAAATCGAAAGAAGAAAATTATGCCCGAAGTAACGGAATTACTTGAACAAGATACTCAATACAAAAAATATTTAAAGGAGAACAATAAATGATTACTTACGAAAAGCCCTATCAGACACAAGCACATATACACAGTTTAGACGGTGCTATGGACGAAATAACGGTATTAGGCGAATATAAGAACGGCAGGCAACCCGTTTATATCGTTGACTATAAAGGCGTTAAATGCACGGCTATCTTTAACTTCTTTAACCGCACCTACTACGCAGACGATAAATATGGGAGATTACAATTATGAAAGACGAGAATTTTCAGACCTGTTTAGCTATTTCAAGAGAGCTTGACTACGTTGTTGAAGGCAAATTACATAAATGCCCTTACTGCCACAATACTTTCGACATAGACGACGCCGAAGAAACTACTAACGCAGAAGACGATACCGTTTATATTTGCCCTAACTGCAAAGAGCATATAGACGAATACGAGCTTAAACAAATCGATTTATTCGATTATTTGTCGGACGCCTTCGATATTGATTACATTATAAATTCACGAAAAGAATATCAGTCCGTAAGAATTACAGTTGCAACGGGCGGTCCGGCAATATGGATAGATACAGACAAAAGAGCTGTCTGCCTTGCGTGGTGGGGCGAAACGGCGCAAGCGAGCATACTACCGCAAACTTGCAACGCTATCGACCAATACGGAGAAGAACTTTATGCAGGATAATAATTACGGCTATAAAGTCTGTTATCAAAAAAAAGGAAAAAGTAAGTTAAAAATCTATATTGTAACAAACGCTTACGACCTTGCAGCTTATCACATACGGTGGTATTCAAAACATACCCCAAAAGATAGAGAAACGAAACGCCCTATTGAAAATGTTGTTTGGCTTATCGTACCTATTAAAACCTATATCGAATACAAACGTTTGTGGCGTGGCTGTCCGTTCTGAAAGAGAGCGGGCGTTCTTAATTACAAAAAATTATAAGGAGATAAAACAAATATGACTACATTAAACTTAACCGCTAACAGCGCAGACCAAAAAATACTGTTAGCGCATTTAACCCCGTTAATAAGCAACGTTCTTGCAGAGAAAATAAATAACGGCGTGAAAATAACGAAAGACGGAAAAGAGCTTTTAAGCAGAAAAACCCTTGATACCTTTATGGAATACCTGATTGACGAAATCGACAAAATGAAAATTGCAAAGAAATATAAACGGGCAAACGTCGCAGGTATGGAAGGCACGGATATAATCAAGCACGCTATTCACTACTTTGAAGAAGATAGTATAGAAGGCAAATTATTCAACGCCGACGGTACGGAATATGTGAAGCCCAAACCCGCTAAAAAGTATTCTGCTGTGAACATATTACCTATTGCATCCACACCGCCTGCACCCAAACCGAAACCACAGCTATCCATATTCGATTTAGTAAGCGAAACTGCGGAATCGGCTAAACCTGTAACGCCCTCTGCACCCGTTATAGTTGAACAGCCAAAAATTGAACAGAAAAAAGGCTCGCCTATGTATCTGCACTATTTATCTGTAAAAGAGCAATACAAAGACTGTATTGTGTTTTACAGGTTGGGCGATTTTTACGAAATGTTTGGAAACGACGCAAAAATATCTGCCGACGTTCTCAACCTGACCTTAACAGGCAGAGATTGCGGAATTGACGAGCGTGTACCTATGACGGGCGTACCCTTCCACGCTGCCGAAAATTATATAACAAAATTAGTGTCTGCCGGTTATAAGGTTGCTGTCTGCGAGCCGTTGGAAGGGCAAAATGAAAGAACTGTCAACCGTGTCATAACACAGAATCCAGAAGGCAAGCAGATGGTTGACGTGGAAACGGGCGAAATTATGCCCGAAGAACTAACAGTTGAAGAAATGCAAAACTTTGACGGGGACATTGAAGAAATTCCTACTATTTCCAAAATATTAGAAGGAGTTGAAATTCCAGACGAACCAGACGAACAACCCGAACCCGACGACGATTTCGACCTTGAAAAAGAGCGTGAACGGCTAAAAGCGTTTGACAGAAACGCAATAATTATTTTATCCGACTTGCTCGGAAATATCTTTACTTTGGAGTGAAATTATGAATATCGAAAAACTTAAACCTATACCCAAACATATAGAAAAGCGTATCCGTGCGTTTGATAAAAAGAATTGCCCTAAACAAAAGGGGTTGCGATTTTACGCCTATCTAACCACTCTTGATAAAGAGCTTATAAAAATAACGGTAGCTATGCGAAATAAGGGCAAGCAGGAACAACTGTTAAAACAAGTTGCCGTACACGGTATTCACTCAGAAGAATGTTATGTGCGGGATATGGAGTATTGTTATCTTGGCACTTATGCTTTCCGTGTCGGTTGGTATGACGAAGGAATAAAATATCGTTACGGTATCAAACCATTTTACAATAAAGGTATATGGTTAGACGCCCCCAGAAAATATTACAACCCCTACGCCAATATTATAAACCTTGAATACATATTAACAATACCCAAATACAAGTATAGCGAAATTATGAATTACGGCGGAGTAAAGATTTTAAAATACCTGCGCTGTTACGAACGCTATCCACAAGCAGAATATTTAATAAAGCTCGGACTATCGAATTTAGCAGATAAAAGAACTATACTTGCACTACTTGAAAAAGATAAGGCGTTCAGGCGTTGGATAATCAACAACAAAGATAATCCAAATTTAAAGCGACATAATTCGGCTACTATTATTCAAGTATATAAAACAGGCAATTCGTTTGAAGATTGCAAGCACTTTATAGTCCGTAAAAGTACTTTATATGCAGATAAAGACGAAGATTTAAAACCGATAAAAAAGCTGTTCGGGGGGAAACGCCTTGAACGGTTTTTTAATTATATCGACGAAAAGAAAATAAGCTACCGTCAGTACCTTGATTATCTGAACGCTTGCAATCATTTAGGTTTGGATATGAGTCTGAACAAAAACGCTTATCCGCACGAGTTCAAAAAATGGCACGACATAAGAATAGACGAGTACAACTCAAAACGGGCTACCCTTGACGCCGTAGAACGAAAAGAATTTTACAGCGAATTTGCTAAAATCGCACATAAATATTTGTCGTTGGGAAATTACGAAAATTCGGAGTTCGTCGTATTCATAGCACAAAGTCCGGCAGAGCTTATCCGTGAAGGCGATTTCCTGCATCATTGTGTAGGACGTATGAATTACGACCAGAAATTTGTTCGGGAAGAAACACTCATATTCTTTATACGAAGCATTAACGAGCCTACTACTCCGTTTGTAACAGTTGAATATTCATTGTCAAGAAAAATGGTTTTGCAATGTTACGGCGACAACGACTATCCGCCAACAGCAAATGTGCGAAACTTCGTTTATGACAAATGGCTGCCGTTTGCAAATAAACAATTAACCGAAATCAGAAAAGCCTCATAAGGCAAAGGAGTAAAAATTATGAATAACAATTATTTCAGAGTAACAGCATACAACCCTGATAACGACGTTTGCATTATTGCAGACAGCAACGGCTACTTTCCCAAAGTTTGGGAGTTCAGCTCGTTTCTCATTAAAAAGGGATTTACTATCATTGCCGTTGGAAATGACACAAAGTTTTCAGACGGTAATATAACCCGCATTGCCGCAACCGACGAAACCTTTGCTATTCGAGCTTGCAAGATAGGACAACCCGATTTTAGCGATGGCGAAATTACCATAAACGGCATAACTTACAAACCGAATAAAAACGAGGAGTACACAAATGAATAACTTAAACGGACAAATGTCAATATTTGATATAGTATTAGACCACAGTAAAGAACTTCATAAGATTGAACCGCCGACAATCAGCGAACCCGTGAAAACGGGGAAACCGATTGTCGGCGGTGATAATTTATGCCCTTATCCTATACCGACGGTAAAAGACATAATTAAACTTATAGACAGCTCGTCATATCGAGTTAATAAAAGTAAGCTCATATCCGACGTATTCGAGTGCGGAGCTTTGGCAATCTCTAATTTAGTAGACTTTACAAAATACGACGAACGGGAAAAGCGATATTTGGAAATAATCAAAACGTACCAGCCTTCCGAACAGAAATTGATTGCAGACATTTTCAGTAATATATTTGCATTATGCTCGTCAGTTACCTACGACGACGGAGTATTCGACGATTATTTGGGCGAACTGTTTATGCGGTGCAGTCAAGGCAATTCCAAAGCAGGACAGTATTTTACGCCCTATCACGTTTCAAAACTTATGGCAAAAATGTCGTTTACGGAAACCGACATTCAACAAAACGAAGTCATAACTATTAACGATTGTTGTTCCGGCGGTGGCGGCTTGCTTTTAGCGGCGTTGGACGTTCTCAAAAACGATTACGGCGTAAACTATGCCTATAACTGCTATATGGACGCAGGCGACATTGACGCTCGTTGCGTTCACATGACCTATCTTGCTTTATCGCTTGCAGGCGTTCCAGCTATTGTAAAGCATCAGGACACATTAACCAGAGAGTTATGGAGTGTTTGGAAAACGCCTGCATTTATTTTCCAATACCACCGCTTCCATAAGTACCAAAATCTTAATTAAAAGGAGTTTAACAATGTATTATGTAACTTTATTTGAAGGCGACAAACTTTACAACGGACAAATAGAATACACCGTTGTAAAATTCCGCAACCGCTGTCTTGAAAATCTTGCCATACTTCAAAGGAATACATATTGTCCGTTCGTTGTAGCAAGGGACGTACAACCAAAAGGCGACGGAACTTACACTTGGGCGTGGGGGCATTATTTCAACAGTTTGGAACACGCCAAAGCAGACTTTGACGAACGATTACAGAAACTTTTATAATTAATTACTTGCAACGATAATATAAATAAAATGTGCGCATCATCTTTTATTTAATAATAAGCATAATAGACTATGCAATATCAGATGTAATTTACAGAAAAGTTAAATTAAAAAATCATAGAATTTTAAACATATTCATTAACCTTGTTCTTTACATAGTGATTTGGTTTGTCATATATGGCTTATGCTTATTACTTAACTATTTGCTGTTATTAATATTGTTAGAATTAGGCGGTGCGCCTGCACAAGATTAAATTTAAAAGGGAGCTGAAAAGTTCCCTTTTTTTATGCTGAATACAGCTTACATTACGACACTTATAAATCCGTGAAAATCCGTGTTTTACCCGTAGGCGTGGTTGTGGGGCGTGTGCTTGTCTTGAAACAAGCGGCGCGCTGACGCGCGCCGAGCCAAGCACACGCCCCCTAACTGAATGAACCGGTAAAATGCGGAAAACGGAGTGCGGCGGGCGGGGCATTCGCGCTAAACCGCTTGCGAATTGCGCCCGCTGATTCCGCCGCACAACTTTCCGTTTTTTGAACCCTTTTTAATACGGTTATAATATTCAGTTATTAGCCGTGCGAAGCTGTTTTATCGTTGCGGCGTCAACTTTGCCTATGAGTACGCCTTCGTCCCAGCAGTTAAAATCGTCAAATAATAACAGCTTGCTATCTTCCAAACCGATAGGACAAATTATATCGTCCGTCATTATATCGGATATAAAATATTGTGGCAGTCCTTTACTGTAAACAATCTTTTCGCCCGTCTTTTCAAGATATTTCATTATGTAGGCTATTGCCTTACCGAGCGTAGCCCTGTCGTCTATTGCTTCAAAGTCCGAACGTCCGAAATGTTCGTTGAAATATGTGTTTTGATGCGTTATCTGTCGTCTATGCGTGCTTAAACTGTAATCGTTGACTTCTAACAAATAGCCTGGCATAGTTCCTTGCGGTATATTGAATAGTCCGTGAAAATGCAACCGCTGTTTCTTTGGTGAGCGTTCCCAGACGCCGACGTACTTCCACCCCCTACGAGAATATAAATGCGTCAACGCTGTTTTCAGCTTTTTTCTGAAACTTTCTTCCGTGTGCAGAGCGTTGTTATATGTGAACGTTACAAAATAATTGAAATCCTGTAAATTGACTTTGCGTGTCAACCGAACACGGCGGCAAATAAGATTGCGTTTCTTGCGCTCGAAGTTCGCATTAACAAAATCACTTGCGCTTTTTTCATCTTTAAAATACGGAAGCATAGCCGCAATTATTTTTTTGCGACGTTCTGCTTTCCTTATGCCGTTGGTTTCTGCATACAGTTCATTAAACAGTTGCTTGCGTGTTAAAGTACGCTCGATTTTAGGGCTTTCTTTTACCTTCTGCGTTGTTTCGTCTGTCCGTTTAACAACTTGCTCGTCTGAATTTTTTTCAAGCGGAATAGGCGCAATTACATTGTCCGTTATTGCGCCTGCTTCCGTATCTTCTGCTTGTGTTTCCTGCGGTAATTCTACATTAACCGTTATCACTTCTTCAACGTGCTTCCGTTTCGGGCGGTACGGGCGTTCTGTATGCGGAATAGCAATATAATGCGAACCGTCGTTATAAACTTTGGTCTGCGGATAGAACCCACCAACGGGCTTCGGCTGTTGTTGCCTATACGACATTAAGCCGCACCCCCGTTTATGCCGTACAGCGCATTTATGAAATAGCTGTTTTGTGCTTTAAGCTCGTCCACGCTCGCACGTTCCGTAACGTATTCACGATAATCGTTCAGCCCGACTTTCGACTGCCTTGCCATATCGTTGAAGTAATCCGAGAAACAGTCCGTAGAGAAACGGCGGGAGTAAATTTTACGGTTCATTATGTAATACTTTTTCTTGTCGATTTTCCCGTCCATTGTGCCGCGCTCTTTTTCGATTTTAAGCACGTTATATCCATAAGTGTTGTACACCTTGATATTGCGTTTCCAAAGCCATGCGGTAACGCTTTTAAGGATATGGACTAAAAGCGTATTGTCGCCGCGCCTGAAACGGAAATCGTAATAAAGGTTAATGAACTTATTAAACGCTATTTCCGAAATCATATCTTCAATCGTATAGAACGGCAATGCGAGCTTGCCTTCGGACGAAGAACCGATATTTATAATATCGCATAAATCCCTTGCATCAGCTCCCCAGCTTTCGGGCCTCTGCTCGTCCGTAAAGACTTTTATAAACGGGAAATTGTCAACCGTCGCAGAGTGCCTGCACATTTTAAGCCAGCTATTGAAAAGGTCGTTTTTCTGATTAGCTTCGTCCTTGCCTTTTTTGACTTCTTTAAGTTCAAGATTGTTGCCCCGTTCCTTGCCGACTTCGGATATGGCAACAACGCCGAACTCAAAGCTGCCGGCGAGCGGATTATTCTCTAATACTTTCTTGCCGAGCCTTAAAATATCGAAGTCCAGAATGTGAGCGTGTCGGCTACAACGGCGGTGATTCTTTGGAAAGAAGTCAGTAAGCCATATCGGGAGATTGCCTTCGTCCATAAGACGGATGTCCGTGCGTATAGAATAGTTTGCCACGATTAAACTGCTTTCGATAACGTAGATAAAATAGGCTTGCGCATAAGTTTCCAGAACGTCAAAAAGATTGCTTACTTTCAACCCGTCGTCATAGGTGAAACCGTATCTGTCAATATCGTAACCGTACAACTGCCAATCCACATTACCGTGTCGCATAAAGCGTGAGCGTTTAAGCCTTACCCAACCTTTTGCGGTTGCAAGGTTGTAAACCGTTCCGTGTTCCATACAGGCTTGTAATTCTTTCTCGAACTTTATCCACGAAAAGTATGGAAATTTCATATCGTTGCTTTGCAGAATTTCCATTGCCTTCTGTCTGAACATTACTTCCTGAGATAATGCCATATCGGTGATAGCCGTTGTCTTTTTCTTACCCATAGAACCGCACGTTATAGACACAATAGGCAGTTCGTTTATGAACCCGCAATTCTTCGCTTCGTAATGCCTTAATCTGCCGAGTGCAATTCTGCATCTGAAACGGTTGAACAGCGGATATATAATGAATAACAACGCCCAATACGGAAAGTATATGAAGGGTGTTTTTAAGTCTACAAACAGCTTAATGACCTGCGTATATACTGTGCCAAAATTAAACTCAACAGCAAAATAGAAATAATAGGCAAGAAACGCAAATATAATTGACGCGACATTAAGATGCAGAGCGCAAACGATTATCCAGCACGCCTTTATCCAACCGTTTTGACTAATAAACGCAATATATCCCTGAACGAACCGCTTTAACGGTTGATAAGTGAACCGTGAAATGAACTTAAACACTTTAAGCTGCACGGTGTCCTTGCCGTGCTTTATATTGTGCTTGCCGTATAAATGCTTAATAAAAAG
>CAOMHR010000014.1 GCA_948482865.1 Christensenellaceae bacterium | reverse complement strand
ACATTGATAAATTTAACGTCGGCGGAGTTAACGGCTTAAACAAAACAAATCTTGTTTCGTTCGCCGTCAAAAATTTGTCCGAAGTAAAAGAAAAAATTATAAAAATCAACACAATTTTATCTTCTGCAGTTAATGAGAGCAATGAACTCAATAAAACAATTGCCGCGCTTGATAAAAAAGTTGATTACGAAACGTTGCTGTCTGTATTTGATAAAGATAGTTATTTGGAAATCGGCTCTGCTTGCGCACCCGAAGTCAAATGCTTGCTTGGAAGAATAGGCGGGATATCAGTTGCTACTGTCATATTTGACGGTGAAAACGGCGTGAGCTTAAATGCCGTTAACGTGAGAAAAATAAAAGATTTTGCAGAATTTGCCTGCTGTTACGGTTTGCCCTACGTTACATTTGTAAACACAGTGGGTATTGAAGAAAATCTTGAAGCAAATAACAGCCTTGTTCTTAAAGAAGTAGGCGAATACGTTTCAATTCTCGACTGCATCGATTCCGCAAAGATTTCTGTTGTTGTCGGTAAGGCGATCGGGTTGGGTTATACGGTTTTTGCGGCAAAAAATATGGGCTACGACTATTCGTATGCTTTTGCAAATTCAAAAATTGCGTTGTTTGACGATATTCAGGGCGCAGAGATAGAATTTTCAGACGAAAAGAAAGTTGATAAGCAAAAACTTACCGAACGGTATTCCGATGAAAATTCCGATCCTGTGAATGCGGCAAAGGGCGGATATATAGACAATATAATTCAACCTTCATTTGTAAAACAATATCTTGTTGCGTCGTTGCAGATGCTTGTAAAGTGAGGTAATAATGCTGAATGCTTTGCTTGATATAATTCCGAATCAAGACGGAAATTTCTATTTCAGCAATAAGGCGGAAGCTCTTATTTATGCGTTGATAGGATTTGTAGTCGTATTGGTCGGGATTGTAATTATTATTTTCATAATTTGGCTCTTGGGGTTGATTTTGAGAAAGACCGATAATCTCGCTTTCTTGACAAGAAGACCCAAGAAAGCAAAAAAGATAGAAAAAGTCAATACCGAAGAAATTAGCGAAGATGGTTTAACCGATGAAATAAAAGTCGCTATAATTGCCGCGATTATGGCTTATTACAGTGAAGAAAAACCCGAATGTGAATTTAAGGTAAGAAGAATAAAAAGGCTATAAGGAGAATTTTTATATATGCGTAATTTTATTGTAACTATTGACGGAAAAAGTTATTCCGTAGGCGTTGATGAAGTTGAAAACGGTGTAGTGGCAGAAAGTGCTCCGGTTCAGGCTGTAGCTCCGGTTGCGCCTAAAGCGCAAAAAATTTCTGCGGAAGGCGAAAAAGTTTTGTCGCCTTTCCCCGGTTTAATTAAAAATCTTCTGGTAGCCGACGGTAGCGCAGTGAAAAAGGACCAACCCATAATGGTTCTCGAAGCGATGAAAATGGATAATGAAATTACCGCGCCCTGCGACGGAAAAGTTACGTTTGGCGTTGTAAAAGGCGCTAATGTAGAAACGAACGCGGTGCTTGCCGTAATAAGCTGATTTCGGAGGCTATATGCAACAAAGTTTACTTATAAACTTTGGCGAAATATTCGGCAACCTGTACGAGTCTATGGGCTTTGTGCAGGGAGATTGGCAAAATTACGTAATGTTGCTGATTTCGTTTGTTTTAATGTTTCTCGCCATAGTTAAGAAATTTGAACCGATGCTGCTTTTACCTATAGCGTTCGGTATGTTTCTTATTAATATACCGGGTGCGGAAAGCGTGCTTTGGGGTGAATACGGTTTGGACGAAGCCGGAAATAAGTTAACCGGGTATGAATACGTAACAGTAAAATCCCGCGGGCTTTTGTGGTATTTGTATTTCGGAGTCGATAAAGTTATTTATCCGCCTTTGATATTCCTTGGAATAGGCGCAATGACTGATTTCGGACCGCTGATTGCAAATCCTAAAAGTATGCTTATTGGCGCAGGCGCACAGTTGGGAATTTTTGTAGCGTTTATACTCGCTATTTTACTCGGATTTTCGGTTGCTGCCGCTGCGGCAATTGCCATAATAGGCGGAGCGGACGGTCCCACGGCAATAATGACCACGTCCATCCTTTCCGAAAAATATATTCCGACTATCGCAATTGCTGCCTATTCATATATGGCGCTCATACCTATAATTCAGAAACCGCTTATGCGTGTTCTTACTACCAAAAAAGAGAGAATGATAAGGATGAAGCCGTTGCGTCAGGTAAGCAAACTCGAAAAGATTTTGTTCCCTTTGATAGTAACTTTAGTAGTAGGCATAATTCTTCCGCAGTCCATAGCACTTTTGGGTATGCTCATGCTCGGTAATCTGTTTAAAGAATCGGGTGTGGTTGACAGGCTTTCAACACAAGCGCAAAACGGTCTTATGAATACTATAACGATTTTCCTTGGTATTGCGGTGGGCAGTAAGGCAAAAGGTGAAATATTCCTTTCGTTAGATACTTTAAAAATTATAGGGCTTGGCTTGTTTGCGTTTATAATAGGCACGATCGGCGGTTTGCTTGTTGCTAAAATAATGTGTAAAGTTACAAAGGGGCAAATAAATCCTTTGATAGGCTCTGCCGGAGTTTCTGCCGTTCCTATGGCGGCAAGAATATCCGAAGACGTTGGACGGGAATACGACCCGCAAAACCATTTATTGATGCATGCAATGGGACCCAATGTTGCAGGAGTAATAGGTTCGGCAATTGCCGCTGGTATATTGATAGCGTGCTTTAACGGTTACGTTGACGGTACGGCAACGGAAGCCGTTGTATCGGCAATCGAATCAGTGATAGCATAACGGGAGCAATTTATGGAAAGTAAAAAAGTATTAATTACAGATACAATTCTTCGCGACGCACATCAATCGCATGCGGCAACAAGAATGAGATTTGACGAAATGGAACCTGTGTTGCCTTTGCTTGATGAAATAGGCTTCTATTCGCTTGAAGCATGGGGCGGAGCAACGTTTGATTCTTGTTTAAGATTTTTAAATGAAGACCCTTGGGACAGATTGCGCAATCTGAAAAAGTATCTTAAAAAGACGCCGATTCAAATGTTGTTGCGCGGTCAAAATCTTTTGGGTTACAGACATTATGCCGATGACGTTGTAGACAGTTTTATCGACAAGTCTATAGAAAACGGTGTTGGAATAATAAGGGTTTTTGACGCGCTTAACGATCCGAGAAATTTGGAAACGTCAATAAAATCTATTAAAAAATACGGAAAAGATAAATGCGTTTGTGAAGCGGCAATTTCATATACAACCAGTCCGGTACACACGACAGAGTACTTTGTAAATCTTGCAAAACAGCTTGAAAGTATGGGCGCTGACAATATTTGCATTAAGGATATGGCAAATCTTTTGTTGCCGTTTACTGCTTACGATGTTGTTTCAAAGCTGAAAAAAGCATTAAAACCCGATACGAAAGTTCATCTGCACACGCACAATACTTCCGGAACGGGAGATATGATAAACCTTATGGCAATCCAAGCCGGCGTTGATATTGTTGACTGTGCGCTTTCACCGCTTGGAAACGGTACTTCCAATCCCGCGACCGAGCCG
Organism: Christensenellaceae bacterium; assembly: GCA_948482865.1. GTDB lineage: Bacteria > Bacillota > Clostridia > Christensenellales > Borkfalkiaceae > Coproplasma. The sequence continues at coordinate 12,912 of CAOMHR010000014.1, read as the reverse complement.
ATAGTGGCAACTTTGAAGGGTACGCAGTATGATACAGGTATAGATATTGAGCAACTTTTACCTTTGGTTAAGCATTTTAATCAGGTTGCTGCGCGGCTTGAAAAGGACGGACATCTCAACCCCAAGGTAAGAAAGATAGACATAAATACGCTTTTGTATCAAGTTCCCGGCGGAATGCTTTCAAATCTTATAAGTCAGCTTAAACAGGCGGGGCAGGAAGAGAAGTTACTTGACTGCCTTGCGGAAGTGCCCGAAGTCAGAAAGGACTGCGGTTATCCGCCGCTTGTGACTCCGACAAGTCAGATTGTTGGCACACAGGCAGTTTGGAATATCTTGCTTGGAAGATATAAGACAATAACGGCGCAGTACAAAGATTTAATACTCGGAAAATACGGTGCGTTGCCTGGAGAGAAGAGTAAAAACGTAGTTGATATGTGTACCAAGAGCGGCGAAGAAATAATTTCGTGCCGTCCTGCCGACCTTATTGAAAGTGAAATGCAATCGCTTACAGAAAAAGTAAAGGCGGACGGGTTCTATGAAAAGCCCGAAGACGTTCTTTCTTATGCGCTGTTCCCTGAAGTGTCTACAAATTATTTCAAATGGCGTAAAGCACAAAAAGTAGGGATAGATAAAGATTTGGCAGATAATCCGAACAGGGTTTATCCTGTTTAAAAATAAATTATATTTGCGGCATGGGCTTTTGTGTCTGTGCCGCAAGGTTTAGTTATGAGTAAAATTGCAGTTATCGGCGGTGGAGCGGCTGGGCTTGTTGCGGCATACTTCGCGGCTTTAAAGGGACATAATGTAACCGTATTTGAAAAAAATGAGAAATGCGGCAAAAAAATTTATATAACGGGTAAAGGCAGGTGCAACGTTACTCACGACTGCACTCCTGAAGAGTTTCTTCAGAATGTCGTAAGCAATCCCAAGTTTATGACGAGCAGTATTTTTGCTTTTTCACCGAATGACACAATAAGTTTTTTTGAAAACGGCGGTTTAAATCTTAAAATAGAACGAGGGGCAAGAGTTTTTCCGCAGTCCGACAAAGCAAGCGATGTTACTAAATGTCTTGAAAATTACTGCAAATCAGTTAATGTTATATTCAATTTTAACGAACAAGTTAGCAAAATTATTAATTTGAATAGTACTATGTTTGACATAATAACTTCAAAAGGTAATTATTTGTTCGATAACGTTATTGTCTGCACCGGTGGGAAAAGTTATCCGTCTACAGGCTCTACGGGGGATGGGTATAAATTCGCAAGAGATTTTGGACATAGTATTGTGCCCTTAAAACAAGGGCTTTGTGGCATTAATCTGAAGGGAAATGATTACAAGCAGCTGCAGGGACTTTCGTTGAAGAACGTAAATTTAACGGTACATTTTGACGGTAAAAAATTGAAAAAATTTTTTGGCGAAATGCTTTTTACTCATTTCGGAGTGTCTGGTCCGATTATTTTATCTGCATCAAGCCTAATCAATAGATTGGATTTGAATAAAGTGAAACTGTTGATTGATTTAAAGCCTGCGCTTTCAGAAGAACAACTGGACAAGAGACTTTTGCGTGATTTTGAAGAATATAAAAATAAGAGTATTTCAAATTGCTTGAAAGAAATATTGCCTGTTGCGTTAATATCGGTTGTTCTTGCAAAATGCGATATATCGACAGATAAGAAAGTAAATTCAATAACCAAAAACGAACGACAGCTTTTATTGACAAATATTAAAAACTTTGATATGCTCGTTTTGTCGTTACGTGGCTTTGAAGAAGCTATTATTACGTCTGGCGGCGTTGATGTAAAGGAAATAAACCCCAAAACAATGGAAAGCAAATTTATAAAAGGTCTTTACTTTTGTGGCGAAGTACTTGATATAGATGCTTTTACCGGTGGGTTCAATCTACAAATAGCTTTTTCTACGGGATATGCTGCCGGCAATAATGTATAAGGAATATATTATGAAAGCAATTCGTGGCGCTACAACGGTTGAGAATGATTCAGCCGAAGCCATCAAAAAAAATGTTAAATCTTTACTTTTAAAGATTGTAGAAGAGAATGACCTTTGTGAAGCTGATATAATTTGCATTATGTTTTCAAATACTTCCGATATCCGTTCTTATTATCCCGCAAAAGCGGCAAGGGAAGCAGGATTTTTTAGTTGCGCGCTTTATTCATCGGTAGAACCGGATATCTGCGGTAGTTTAAACAAATGTATAAGAGTTATGGTTCTCGCGGAGATTGAAAAAACACCTAAACATATATATTTGGAGAGAGCAGTGAATTTGAGAAAGGATTTAACAAAAAAATTGAATATAGCTATCGATGGTCCTGCCGGCAGCGGAAAGAGCACTATTGCAAAAATTCTTGCAGCAAAATTGGATATACTTTATTTGGATACCGGTGCAATGTACCGTGCGGTAGCCTTAGCTTGTGTTCGTGCAAAAATCGACGTTAATAATGCTTTGGATGTTAAAAATCTAATTGAATCAATCAAAATTTCAATTAAGTATGAAAACGGTACACAAAAGACAATATTAAATGGTGAAGACGTATCGGATAAAATACGTACGCCTGAGATTTCTATGTTGGCTTCAAAAGTTTCCGCTCACGAGTGCGTCAGGACAAGCATGGTTAATTTGCAGCGGGAAATTGCGGCAACTAATTCCTGCGTACTTGACGGAAGAGATATCGGTTCTAATGTTTTACCCGATGCCGAGCATAAATTCTATCTTACAGCATCTTCCGAAGTCCGCGCCGAGCGTAGAATGAAAGAAAATAGCGCAAAAGGCATAAATCAATCGTTTTGCGAAGTACTACGCGAAATAGAACAAAGGGATAATCAAGACAAAACCCGTAAAATCGCGCCGTTAGTTAAGGTTGATGATGCTATTGAAATAGATACAAGCAAATTGACAATAAACGAAGTGTCAACCTTGATTTTAGAAAAAGTTCAGGAAAAAATTTGAATATGACAAAAAAAGAAAAGAAAAAACTTACCGATTTTGAAAAATGGTTCAGGTTTATGCATCGGGCAAAACATTTTTTGTTTACGCCCTTTTTTCCTTTTAAAACGCATAAGCCCGCCAAACCGTATGAAGACAGACCGTATATAATCATAGGTAACCATCTTAGCGCACTGGATGTTGTTTTTGCCGCTATGGCTACTAAAAAGCCCGTTCATTTTATGGCAAAAAAAGAGCTGTTTGAAAAGGGATTAATGAAGAAGTTCGTTACGAAATGCGAGTGCATTCCCGTCTACCGCGACGGAAACGATATGAACGGCATGTTGAAAGCTATGAAATATATTAAAAACGGCGAATCAATCGTGATTTTCCCCGAAGGTAAGCGGAATAAGACTAACGAAAAATTATTGCCTTTTAAAAGCGGGGCTACAGCGCTTGCTATAAAAACAAAGACGCCTGTAATACCGTTTGTGCAGGTTAAAAAAATAAGATTTTTAAAAATGGCTCACGCTTTATATGGCGAACCTATTGAGTTTACCGAATATTATGGCAAAAAACTTACTGAAGAAGATATTAAGGCGTGTGACGAAATTTTGCGTGAAAAAATATTGGAATTGTACGACAGACTCTCTGACATGCTTTCAAAAAAGAAGCAAAAACAAAAATAATATCTTATGGAAATATATATTGCAAAAAACAGCGGCTTTTGCAAGGGTGTGGAGTTTGCCGTAAATACCGCGCTTTCAGTTAAAGACAGCGATACCTGGGTTTTGGGTGAAATTATCCATAACGCCGAAGTTGTAAAGGCTATCAGTGACAGCGGGCTTAAAGTTGCCGATTCCCTTGACGACATTCCTTGCGGAAGTACGGTAATATTTCGTTCCCACGGGGTACCGAAATCATATTACGATAAATGTTGCGAAAAAAGAATAAAGATAATAGACTGTACCTGCGGTTTTGTAAAACGGACTCAAACTATTGTCGAACAACAAAGTGCGCAGGGTAAGTATATAATTATAGTCGGAGAACCCGAACACCCCGAAGTTGTGGGGTTGCTTGGATGGTGCGGTGAAGCGCTTGTTTTAAATGATGTGAACAGAATTCCGACGGAAATCGCGCAAAAAAGCCTTTGCGTAGTGTGTCAAACAACCTTTTCTGCCGAAAAATTTGAAAAAATTGTTAAAAATATTAAAAAAGTGTGTAAAAAAACAGTTGCTGTTTTTAAGACGATTTGTTATACTACTATAGAACGGCAACTTGAGACTGAAAAACTCGCAAAACAGTGTGAAGCTATGCTGGTAATAGGCGGACTTAACAGTAGCAATACCAACAAACTTTATGAACTTGCAAAAGCGCACTGTGACAATGTTTTCAGATTATCAAACGCCGAAGATTTAGATTATTCTAAAATAAAAAAATTTAAAAGTGTAGGTATTGTTTCAGGGGCGTCAACCCCGAATGCGCAAACCCGGGAGGTTCTCTTAAAGATGGAAGAAAGCACAGAAGTTAAAGCAACTAATTCAATGGCTGATGTAGTTGCTAAAATAGACAACGAATCGAAGTTCAAAAAAGGTCAGATTGTTCAAGCCACTATTTCACAGGCTACGGACGAAGGCTTGCAGATTTTGTTGCCTTTCTCAAAGAAGGAAATCGCTTTGAGTAAAGACGAACTCGACTGCGAAAATTACAACGCAGACGAATATATGGATAAAATCGGCGAAACTATCGATTTACTTGTCGTAGAACTTAAACCTGTTTTGAAACTTTCGCAGAAAATGATTAAAATGTTGGCGGAAGAAGAAGCGCTCAGCGCAGATATAGAAGCAGGCAAAGAGTTTTCTGTAGTTTGTACGGGAACCAATAAAGGCGGACTCGTTTCACAGCTTGGCACCTATCAGATTTTTGTGCCGGCAAAAGAAATCCGCCCCGGATTTGTTAAAGATATGACCAAGTACGTTGGTAAAACGTTGCGTCTTCGCGCAATCGAAGTAAGAAAGACCGGCAGAAAAGAAATTATTGCATCCCAGCGTGTAATATTGCAGGAAGAACTCGAAATAAAAGAATCGGCTAAACAGGCAAAGACCGAAGAATTTTTTGCAACAATTTCTGTCGGTGACGTTGTAGAAGGCAAAGTTGAAAGAGTTACTGGTTTCGGTGCATTTGTTTCTGTAAACGGTTTTGACTGCCTTGCCCATATTTCCGACCTTTCCTGGACCGGAACGGAAAATGTTACGGACGTTCTCGAAATCGGCAAAACTTATAATTTCAAAGTTCTTAAAATTGATAAAGATAATAAAAAAGTTTCTATCGGTTATAAACAGCTTCAGCCCCAGCCTTGGGACTTAGTTGATGAAAAATATTCGGTAGGCGATGTTATTCACGGTAAGGTTGTAAGAATTGTTCCTTTCGGCGCATTTGTTGAAGTGGAAAAAGGTATTGACGGTCTCGTTCACGTATCGCAAATAAGTTATGAAAGAATTGAAACTCCGGCAACTGTTCTTAATGTCGGCGACGAAGTTGACGCTAAAGTTATTGCTTTGGATACCGATCTTAAAAAGATGAACCTTTCAATTAAAGCTCTTCTGCCCGAACCTGAAAGAAAATCTTCTCACAGACAGTTCAATGAATCAGACGAAGAAGAAAGCGGCAACAGAAGGACTCGCGCTCCCAGACGGCATAGCGATGACGAGCTTTCAAATTGGAGCGAAGGCAGCATCTCGGTTGGCACGTCGCTCGGCGATTTGATTGCAAATGCAAAAAAGAATAAGTAAACATTAATTAAAAAAACTCCGCAACATAAAAGCGGAGTTTTTTTATGTTGTTAAGTTTAACGCGGTTTTACATAGTTTATATATATTAATGTAACAAATGAACTAATTTCGGAGGACAAAATGAAAAAAGAAGGCAATATTAGAATTTCAAGCGAAAATATGATGCCGATTATTAAAAAATGGCTTTATTCCGATAAAGATATTTTTTTAAGAGAAATAGTTGCGAACGGCGTTGACGCTATTACAAAATTCAAAAAATTGGTTGATATGGGTGAAACTCAAGCCGATGACGAAGAGTATTGCATTAAAATTTCAGTTGATAAAAAAGCAAAAACTTTAACCGTTGAAGATAACGGAATCGGAATGACCGAAGAAGAAGTTGAAAAATACATAACCCAAATTGCTTTTTCCGGCGCGTCGGACTTTCTTTCTAAGTACGAAAAAGCCAACGGCGACGGTATTATCGGGCATTTCGGTCTGGGATTTTACTCTGCGTATATGGTTTCCGATTACGTTGAAATTTTTACGAAATCCTATAAGGATTGTGCAGCCGTGCATTGGACGTCCGACGGAAACGCAACTTATAGCATAGAAGAATGCGACAAGGCTGAGCGCGGTACTAAAATTGTAATGCATTTAAGTAACGGAGAAAAGGAATTTTCAGACGAAAACAATATTAAAAATCTCGTTAAAAAATACTGCGCTTTTATGCCGTTTAATGTGTATGTTTCATTTAAGGGCGACGGAAAGGACAAACCTTTAAATTCAACCTTGCCGCTGTATGCGAAAAATCCCAAAGATTGTACTGAAGAAGATTATAAAAATTTCTACCGTGATACCTTTATGGATTATAACGAACCGATATTCTGGGTTCACTTAAATATGGATTATCCTTTTAAATTAAAAGGAATTTTGTATTTCCCTAAGGTAACTAATAAAGTGGAATTGGAGCGCGGTAAAGTAAAACTTTACTGTAACCAGGTATTTATAGCTGACAATATCAAAGAAGTAATTCCTGAATTTTTGATGCTTTTAAACGGCGTTATCGACTGTCCCGATATTCCGTTGAACGTATCGCGCAGCTTTTTGCAAAACGACAGGCAGGTGCAGAAAATCAGCAACCATATAACAAAAAAAGTTGCGGATAAATTGACTTCGTTGTTTAAATCTGATAGGGCAAAATATGAAGAATGTTGGGAAGACACTTCCAATTTCATAAAATTCGGCTGCATCAAGCAGAAAGATTTTTATGACAAAGTAAAAGATATCATAATTTATAAAAATATTGACGACAAGTTCCAGAACTTTGCAGAGTTAGGTATTAAGGACGAAGAACAGAAAGATAAAGAAAATAATGAGCCTAAAACGGTTTACTATATTTCGGACAAATTGCAGCAATCCCAATACATAAAAATGTTTAAAGACGAAGGGCTTAATGCAATTGTATGCGACAGTTTTATAGATACTCATTTTTTAAGTTTTTTGGAATATAATTCTACCGATAAAGTTAAATTTATGCGCATTGATTCCGGTTTGGACGGCGCTCTTAAAGAAGACGACGGAGAAGAAGACGCTGTTTTAGCAGATATTTTTAAAAATGCTTTAAACAATGATAAGCTGACTGTAAAATTTGAAAAATTGAAAAACGATAAAATTCCCGCAATTGTAATAACTGACGAATACATGCGCCGTTACAGCGAAATGGGACAGTTTTACGGAATGAGCGACGGAATTTTAGCGCATACGCTTATAGTTAACAAAAACAGTCCGATTATAGGTAAAATTAAGGGACTTGATGAACATAAGCAAAAATTTGTTGTAAATTACGTTTATTCGTTGGCGTTGCTTTCTTTTAAGAAATTAGAAGCGGAAGAGTTGGACAATTTTGTTAACGCAAATATCAAGTTGCTGGATAACTATATCGTATAATTGATTTGCACGGCATAACGCCGTGCATTTTTTTGTAAATTAATTTAAAAAATATTGAATTTTTTTGTTTTGCATCTTGAAAAAAATGTAAGTATATGGTAAAATATTTAAGGTATGATAAAGGGGCTTTTTGATAATCAGCTTCGGCTTGAAAGTTTCCATAACGGAACGGATTTCAAAGCCTATGAATTTTTCGGGTGTCATAAGATTTCTGAACAGGAATATGTTTTCAGAGTATGGGCGCCGCATGCAAAATCAGTAAAAATAGTCGGCTTGGCCAATGACGGCATTTCAATGACAAAACTATTTGATGATGAAAGTTTTGAAGCCGTTGTTTGTGCCAAAGAAGGGCAACTGTACGCTTATTGCATATCAACGTTTGACGGAAGAGAAATTCTGAAAGCCGACCCTTACGCCTTTGCAACGGATTTACCTGATTCGTTTTATTCTAAGGTTATAGATATCTCCAAAAGCGGTACATACCGACCGGAAAAACCTGCTGAAGGACAACCTGTCAATATTTACGAAGTAAGTTTACTTTCCTGGAAACGGCATAAAGATAATTCATATTATACTTATTCCGAACTTGAAAAAGAACTTGTTCCGTATGTAAAAAAACTTGGTTATACCCATGTTGAATTTATGCCTGTGACGGAGTTCCCTTACGACGGGTCATGGGGGTATCAGGTAACAGGATATTTTGCGATAACGGCGAGACTTGGTACTCCGAACGAATTTAAAAGTTTGGTTGACGCTTTTCACGCCATCGGTATAAAAGTAATTTTAGACTGGGTTCCGGCACACTTTCCTAAGGACGATTGGGGATTATACGAATTTGACGGTCAGCCGTTATATGAATGTCCGCTTTGGGACAGAATGGAACATACCGGCTGGGGTACGCGTAAATTTGATTTCGGCAGGGGGGAAGTCAACAGCTTTCTTTTATCATCCGCAGCATTTTTTCTTGATATGTACGACATTGACGGGCTTAGAGTTGACGCAGTTGCTTCAATGCTCTATCTCAATTACGATAAATGCGACGGTGACTGGACCCCGAATATATACGGCGACAACAGAAATCTTGAAGCGATTGAATTTATTAAAAAATTAAACACAACAATAAAAGCAAACTTTCCGCATGTAATTATTGCCGCAGAAGAATCAACTGCATATAGCGGCGTTACCGAAAAAATCGAAAACGGCGGACTTGGATTTGATTATAAATGGAATATGGGCTGGATGAATGACGTTCTATTTTATTGCCGACAAGACCCGTATTTCAGGAATTACCACCACAATAAAATCACATTTTCATTGGTTTACGCCTTTTCGGAAAATTTCATTTTGCCGCTATCACACGACGAAGTGGTTCACGTTAAAGGGTCTATAGTCAACAAAATGTGGGGTGAGTATGACGACAAATTTGCAGGCGAACGTATATTGCTTGGATTTATGTATGCGCATCCCGGTAAAAAACTCAATTTTATGGGCTATGAATTAGCTCAGTTCAAAGAGTGGGATTTTACGACAGGTATTGATTTTTGTTTATTAAAGTTTGAAAAGCACCGAAAAATGACGGCTTTTGTTAAGAAACTTAATAAATTTTATCTTGAAAATAAACCGCTGTACGAAATTGAAAAAAGCTGGGACGGCTTTGAATGGCTTTCTGTAGACGACAGTTATAACAATATTCTTGCTTTCAGCAGGTATTCCAAATCAGGCGAAAGCATTATCGCGATTATAAATTTTTCAGGTGTTGATATTAAGGATTACAGTATAGGGATAGGACAGGGGAAATACCGTTTAGTTCTTAATACCGATATGAAAAGTTTCGGCGGTTGCGGAAAAAAGATTAAAAAGACGTACTCAACAAAAAAAATAGCAAGTCACGGTAAGGAATACTCGATTACGGTCGATATACCAAGGCTGAGTTGCATATATTTAAAATCAGAAATTAATAATAAGGGGATTTTTTGATGTTAAGAAAAAAAGAATGCGTTGCAATGTTACTTGCCGGCGGGCAGGGCAGCAGACTGTATGCATTGACAAACAACATTGCGAAACCTGCAGTGTCTTTCGGTGCGAAATACAGAATTATTGACTTCCCGCTGTCAAACTGTATCAATTCCGGTATCGATACCGTCGGAGTACTGACTCAGTACCAGCCGTTGGTACTTAACGAGTACGTCGGTAACGGACAACCTTGGGATTTGGACAGAACGTTCGGCGGGGTACATATATTGTCGCCTTACGAGGCAAAGACCGATACATCATGGTATAAGGGTACGGCAAACGCAATTTATCAGAACATAAGATTTATGAAGATGTATGATCCCGAATACGTGCTTATACTTTCCGGTGACCATATTTATAAAATGGATTACGATAAAATGTTGCAGGCACATAAAGCAGCCAAAGCAGACTGTACCATTGCGTGTATGGAAGTTCCTTTAAACGAAGCGTCAAGATTTGGAATTTTAAATACAAAGCGCGACGGTTCTATTTACGAATTCGAAGAAAAACCCGAAAATCCTAAAAGCAATTTAGCTTCTATGGGCATATACATATTTACGGCTTCAAAACTTTTTAAGTATCTTGAGTTAGATGAAGCCAATCCCCAGTCTGAAAACGATTTTGGTAAAAACGTACTTCCCGCGATGCTTGATGCAGGGGAAAAGATGTATTCTTACCGCTTTGAAGGATATTGGAAAGACGTAGGAACAATTACTTCGCTTTGGGAAGCAAATATGGATTTGTTGGGCGTAATACCTAATTTTCAGCTTAACGACCGCGACAGAGTGGTTCATTCAAGAAGCCCGCTCGCGCCGCCCGCTTTTGTAGAAGGAGAAGTTGTCAATTCTATTGTAGCTACCGGCGGAGAAATTGAAGGAAAAGTAGTTAATTCGGTTATCGGAACAAATTGCGTAATTGAAAAAGGCGCGGAAGTAACAGATTGCGTTCTTATGGGAAACATAGTGGTTAAGTCTGGGGCAAAAATTAACTATGCCATAATTGATGAAGAAGTCACAATAGGTGAAAATGCCGTAATCGGCGCGCCGAAAACGGAAGCATGCAATATTGAAAGCAAAACCGGTGGAATTACCGTTCTCGGCAGAGGCATTACCGTAAGCAAAAAAGGTAAAATTGCCGCAGGTGAAATAGTCGATAAAAGCGTTTAAGGGGGAATAAAAAATGGCTTCAACCATAGGTGTTATATTTTCAAGTATAAATGAAGAAAACATACCCGAACTTACTAAAGTAAGGTCAATTGGGTCGGTGCCTTACGGCGGCAGATATCGTCTTGTTGATTTTGCTCTGTCAAATATGGTCAACTCGGGAATTACAACCGTAGGGATGATAACAAAAAACAACTACCAGTCGCTTATGGACCATCTCGGCTCAGGAAAATACTGGGATTTGGCAAGAATAGAAGGGGGACTCATTTTATTACCGCCCTACATAAACGATACAGAAACGTTGTACAAAAATCGTTTAGAAGCCCTTAAAGGTACCGTATCGTTCTTGAAAAAGGCAAAAGAAGATTTTGTTGTAATAACGGACAGCGACGCAATTTATAAACTCGATTACAGTAAGATAATAGATTTCCATATAAAAAAGAATGCGGATATTACTCTCGTTTATCACGAACACGAAGTAGAACAATCGCATTATTATATGACTTTTGAAACCAACAAGGATGAGCGTATAACGGGGCTTTCAATAAATCCTTTAACTAATGGCGTAAAAAAGAATTACATTAACGTAATGGTTGCCCGTACTTCGTTCTTGATCAGGCTTATTCAGAATGCAACCCAAAGCGGATTTACAAGTTTCGGAAAAGACATTTTAAGTCCCGGACTTAAAACTTATAATCTTTACGGATACAAATTTGAAGGTTACTATGCAAGCATTAATTCACTCACTTCGTATTTTGAGGCAAATATGGATTTGCTTGATAAAAAAATACGTAATGAAATTTTCGGCGACAGAGACGTTTATACAAAGGTGAATGACAGCGCACCTGCAAAAATTGCCGAAACGGGAAAGGTAAAAAATTCACTTATTTCCGACGGTTGTATTATTGAAGGCACAGTTGAAAACAGCATTCTTTTCCGCGGAGTAAAAGTAGGTAAAGGTACGAATGTCAAAAACTGTATACTTATGACCGATAATATCGTAGGCGAAAACTGCAATATTTCATATGTCGTAAGCGACAAAAATTCAGTTATCCGCGATAGCAGGACGCTTGCTGGTTGCGAATTGAAGCCTTATTTTATAAATAAAGGTTCATTAATATAAACAAAGTCAGGGGGAAAATATATGGCAACGGCTAAAAAATCAACAACTAAATCAACAGTTAAATCAGTTAAACCTGTTGAAACAAAAGCACAAAAAGTTAAAGAAGTGAATACAGAAAAAAAGAAAATTTTGTTCGTTGCTTCAGAATCCACGCCGTTTATTGCAACGGGCGGGCTTGCGGAAGTTATCGGTTCTTTATCGAAGGCGCTTGCTGCCACGAGCAGATACGATGTAAGGGTAGTAGTTCCGCTTTATTCCGACATAAAGTGGGAGTACAGAGAAAAATTCACTTATCTCGGTAATTTATACGTCCATCTTGCCTGGAGAAACCAGTACTGCGGCATATTTACATATGAAAAAGACGGAGTAACGTTCTACTTTATAGACAACGAATTTTATTTCAAGCGTCCCGGCTGTTACGGTTATTATGACGACGGCGAAAGATTTGCTTTCTTTTCTAAGAGCGTGCTTGAAATTATGCCGTTCCTTAACTTTTATCCGGACGTTATGCACTGCCACGACTGGCAGGCTGCGCTCGCTGCCATTTATCTTAAAACCAATTACTGTTTCAGACAGGAGTACCAGTTTATAAGGGCGCTCTTTACCATACATAATATTGAATACCAGGGTCAGTATTCGCTTGATTTGCTGTGCGATTTATTTGATATTTTCGGAAAATATCAGTATCTCGTAGAATACAAAAACAGCATTAACCTTATGAAGGGCGCAATAGAATGTTGTGAAAGATTTTCTACGGTAAGCCCTAAATATGCGCAGGAAATCAAAGACCCGTATTTTGCGCACGGACTTGACCCGATTATACGCAGAAACGAATTTAAACTTTGCGGTATTCTTAACGGAATTGACGATTTAAGTTATAACAGCGAATTGGATAATCATCTATATGCTAATTTTACTGCCGATAATTTTGGGAACAAAGCTGTTTGCAAA
>CAOMHR010000013.1 GCA_948482865.1 Christensenellaceae bacterium | reverse complement strand
CGCATCAGAAATGCGATTATGGTAAATAAAGACACGGTTGAGGTTCCCTCATCCAATATGAAAAAAGCTATTGCAAAAATTATGCTTGACGAAGGCTATATCGCCGACTACAAGTTGGTTGAAGACGACTACAACGGCATAATAAAAATCACCCTTAAATACGCAGGCAAGGGCAATTCGGTTATCAACGGACTCAAAAGAGTTTCAAAACCCGGTCTGCGCTCGTATGCGGGCGTTGAAAATATGCCCAAGGTTTTAAACGGCCTCGGTATTGCGATAGTTTCGACAAACAAAGGAATTATGACAGACAGGCAGGCAAAAGCCGCAAACGTTGGCGGCGAAGTGCTTTGCTACATCTGGTAAGGAGGTAATTTAAGTATGTCAAGAATAGGTAAATTACCCGTGACCCTTCCCGCAGGCGTTTCAGTCAACTTTGAAAACGGACTTCTGACCGTTAAAGGTTCCAAGGGAACGCTCACCCAGAAGGTAGTCGGAAAAATCGATATAAAGGTAGAAGGCGCTGAGGCTCTCGTCGTAAAGACGGGCGAAGGCGACGGCGCCGAAGCGAAACACGGTCTTTACCGCGCGCTTCTTCAGAATATGGTAACGGGCGTAACGGAAGGTTATACCAAAACCCTTACCGTTCACGGCGTCGGCTGGAAGGTCGCAAAACAGGGCGGCAAAATCGTCCTTAACGTCGGCTTTTCACACCCCGTAGACTTCACTGAACCCGCAGGCATCAAAATCGACTGCCCTACCCCCAACGAAATCGTTGTTTCGGGCATAGACAAGACTCTGGTCGGTCAGGTCGCAGCGGATTTACGTAAAATAAGAGTTCCCGAACCCTACCACGGTTACGGCATCGCCTACAAGGACGAAGTAATCGAGCGCAAGGAAGGCAAGACGGGAGGCAAGGGCAAGAAATAATTTCTCTTATAATTAGGAGAAGGAATTTGCCGCGGCTTTGCGGCTGATTGCTCGGAGGTTTATTATGATTAATAAGATAGACAAAAATAAAGAAAGGCAGCGCCGCCATATCAGGGTAAGAAAAAAGGTGGCGGGTACCGCCGATATTCCCCGTCTCAGCGTATACAGAAGTCTTAACCACATTTACGTGCAGGTTATCGACGATACGAAAGGCGTAACCCTTTGCTCGGCTTCCACCCTTGAAAAGGACGTGAAGACCGCTATCGCAAAATTGAACAAAACCGATGCCGCTAAGACGGTCGGCAAAAAACTTGCCGAAAAAGCACTGAAAAAGGGCATCAAGAACGTAGTATTCGACAGGGGCGGTTATCTCTACACGGGACGCGTTCAGGCATTAGCGGACGGCGCAAGAGAAGCCGGACTGAATTTCTAAGGAGCTTAGTATGGAAGAAAAGAATCAAAGACCTGCAAGAAGAAACAACGACAGACGCAGGCAGGAAGACGACGGACTTATCAAAAAGCTCATACAGGTAAACCGCGTAACCAAGACCGTTAAAGGCGGCAGAAATATGCGTTTTGCGGCTCTGGTCGTGGTCGGCGACGGCAACGGTTCGGTAGGATACGGAATGGGTAAATCCAAAGAAGTTCCCGAAGCTATCGAAAAAGCTACCACACAGGCTAAAAAGAATATGCGCAAGGTTAACTTGCTGGGTACTTCGATACCCCACACCGTTCAGGGCGTGTTCGGCAGAGGCTTCGTACTTATGATGCCCGCAGCCGAAGGTACCGGCGTTATAGCCGGCGGTCCCGTGCGTGCGGTAATGGAAGCTGCGGGAGTTAAGGACGTAAGAACCAAGTCCCACGGCACTTCAAACCCCATCAACTGCGTAAAGGCTGCCATTTGCGGCTTGTTCGGGCTTATGTCTCCCGAAGAAGTAGCGAAAGCTCGCGGCAAGAGCCTTGAAGAGTTATCACTTTAACGGAGGGCTGAAAAATGATTAAGGTAACATTAGTTAAAAGCGCTTCCAACGAAACCAAGACGGTTAAAGACACCGTTGCGGCGTTGGGACTGAAAAAAATAGGAAGCACCAACACCTTTGAAGAAAATCCCGCCGTTATGGGTCAGATTAAAAAGGTAGGCTACCTTTTAAAAGTAGAACAGGTAGGAGCATAATTATGAGAATAGATACTTTATCGCCCGCAGAGGGCGCTACCTCGCCCGTAAAAAGACTGGGCAGGGGCATAGGCTCGGGTCACGGCAAAACGTCGTGTAAGGGACATAAAGGTCAGTGGGCGCGTTCGGGCGGCGGGGTCCGTCCCGGCTTCGAAGGCGGTCAGATGCCCCTTTCAAGGCGCGTTCCCAAGCGCGGTTTCCACAACAAGTGGGCTACAAACTACACTATTATAAATTTAAGCCAGCTTGAAAAACTTCCCGCAGGCACGGTTGTTGATTTCGAATACGTTTCAAAAAACAATCTTGCAAAGCAGGTAAAAAATTCTGCCGGACTTAAAGTTCTGGGCAAGGGCGAATTGAAAGTTGCCCTGACCGTAAAAGCTGCCGGATTCTCCGGAACGGCGAAGCAGGCTATTGAAAAAGCCGGCGGCACTTGTGAACAAGTCAAGTAAAACAACTCCCGCACGGTAGCGTGCGATTGAGAGGCAAACAATGTTTGAAACAATAAAAAATTGTTTTAAAGTCAAGGAAATAAGAAAGAAGATATGGATGACCCTGCTTCTGCTCCTTATTTTCAGGCTTGGGTGCTATATCCCCGTACCCGGAATCGACGTTTCTACGTTCAAAGCAGAAATAGAGGGCAACAGCTTTCTCGGTATTTTATCGAGTATTACGGGCGGTTCGCTTGCAAACGCGACCCTGTTTGCGCTGGGTATAAGCCCATATATCAATGCGTCGATTATTATTCAGCTTCTGACCGTAGGTATTCCCGCGCTTGAAAGGCTTTCCAAGCAGGGCGAAGAAGGCAGAAAAAAGATTGCGCAGATTACCCGTTTCGTCACGATTGCGCTTGCAATTGCACAGGCGGTAGGTATAGTCGTTAACTTCGGCGTCCAGAGCGGAGCTTTCAAGCTCAATCTCTTCGGCGGCGGCGCAATAGGCGCGATAAGCGACACGGGCGCAACCTGGATTGCGGGCATATTCCTTACGGTTGTCTATACGGCGGGCGCAATGCTCGTTATGTGGATAGGCGAAAGAATTACCGAACACGGCATTTCAAACGGTATATCGCTTATAATCTTTATAGGCATTCTGTCTACGGCGGGTCTTATTATCGTTGATAAATTCAAGACCGCTTTCACCGGACAGCCCGAAGTACTGTGGGAAATTTTAGGTTTCGTAATACTTACCGTACTTGAATTTGTAGCTATCGTCGCGGTGGATTTGTCCGAAAGGCGCATCCCCGTGCAGTATGCGAAGCAGGTAAAGGGCAGAAGAATGTACGGCGGTCAGTCGTCGGTCATTCCCATCAGAATCGCGGGTTCGGGCGTTATGCCTTTGATCTTCGCATTCGCGCTCATTTCCTTCCCCCAGATGATAATAAGTTTGTTCTGGCCGGGTTCTTCGGCTGAAACGGGCATAACCAACTGGTTCTCCGGTTCGTCGCCCTACTGGTACGGACAGCTTATTTACATGGTTGTTCTCTGCGCACTGATATTCGCGTTTGCGTTCTTCTATGCGTCAATGCAGTTCAATCCCGAAGACGTTTCAAAGACTATCCAGCAGAACGGCGGATTTATCCAGGGTATAAGACCCGGTAAACCTACCGCCCTGTATTTAAAGAAAATATCAAACAGAATTACCCTGTTCGGCGCAATTTATCTGTCGCTGGTAGCGTTTATTCCTTCCATTTTGTCAATGGTTGTAACCAGTCTCAATCTCGGAACGGATACGGCGCTTCTGTCGGTATTCTCCACAACGGGTATTCTGATTGTAGTTTCGGTTGCTCTCGAACTCGATAAACAGCTCGAGTCGCAGCTTATGATGAAGAACTATAAAGGTTTCCTGAAATAAAATAGAAACGCATATATACTTCGCAATACGGCGTTAAGCTCCGCTTTTTTCGGGTCATTTACGCAAAGTAAACTCCCCTTCAAAAATGCTCGCTTGCCTTGTCTTGCTTGTATCTCTGCATTTTTATATACAGTAATCTTGGGGGAAAGGTATGAATATAGTTCTGTTGGGTGCGCCGGGCGCGGGCAAAGGCACGCAGGCGGCGCGTATACAGGAAAAATATCACCTGACGCATATATCCACGGGCGATATGTTCCGCGCCAACATAAAGGGCGGCACGGAAATAGGCAAACTTGCAAAAAGCTATATTGACGCAGGCAAGCTGGTGCCCGACGGGGTGACGTGCGAAATCGTTAAAGACAGTCTCAAAAAGACAGACGGCGGATACATTCTGGACGGTTTTCCGCGCAACCTGTTTCAGGCGCAGGAACTTGACAAATTCGCAGACATAGATTTGTGTTTGAATTTAGAAGTGGATGAAGCTCTTTTACTGGACAGGATTTGCGGCAGACGTATGTGCGTCTGCGGGGCAAGCTATCATGTATCTACCCTTAACGGCAAAGACGTCTGCGAAAAATGCGGCAAGCCCCTTTACCAAAGGGACGACGACAATCCCCAAACAGTCAAAGCAAGGCTGACAACTTACGAAAACCAGACCGCGCCGCTTAAAGATTTTTATCTCGCGGCAGGGAAACTTTTAACCGTGGACTGCGGCACGAAGAATCCCGACGAAGTTTTTGAAAGCGTTTGCGCGGAGCTTGGAAAATTCAATAAATGATTAACGTTAAAAACGAAAAAGAAATAGAGCTGATACGCGAAAGTTGCAGAATCGTAAAGGAAACCCTTGATTTTGTAGGAAAGAATATCCGCGCGGGAATGACCACCAAACAGGTTGACGAACTCGTTTACAGATATATAATTTCCTGCGGCGCGTACCCTTCCTGCTTAGGCTACGAAGGCTATCCCGCAAGCGCGTGCGTATCGGTGAACGAAGTGGTCGTCCACGGCATTCCTTCCGATAGGGTGATTATGGACGGCGACATCGTAAGCGTGGACATCACCGCGCAGAAAAACGGCTTTCACGGCGACGCTTGCAGAACTTTTTTAATAGGCAACGTTTCCGAAGAAAAGCGTAAACTTGTCAAAGTAACCGAAGAATGCTTTTTCAAGGCAATCGAAGGTTTGCAGGAAGGCACTCCGCTTTACGACATAGGCTACGCCGTACAGACCCACGCCGAAGCAAACGGCTACGGAGTTGTGCGCGCGCTGGTCGGTCACGGAATCGGGCGCGAAATGCACGAAGACCCTTCCGTTCCCAACTACGGCAAAAAGGGTACGGGTATGCGCCTTAAAGCCGGAATGACTATTTGTATAGAACCGATGATAAATATGGGGACTTACAAAGTCAACATTGACAGGAAGGACGGTTGGACGGTGACCACTGCGGACGGAAAGCCCGCAGCCCACTACGAAAACACGGTGCTTATAAAGCCGGACGGCGTGGAGATTTTGACTCTCTGAGATAAGGAAAATTTATGAAAGTAAAGGAACCTGTCATCGGCGGCATCTGCCAAAGTTTACGGGGCAGAGACAAGGACAGATATTATCTGATAAGATATATATACGACGACGGCAGCGTCGGCGTGGTGGACGGTAATTTCAAAAAACTCAACGCCCCCAAAAAGAAGAATCTTAAACACGTGCGGCTTTTGCCCGAGCTGGCTGAAAGCATCGCCGCTAAATTCGAAAACGGCAGCAAGGTTTACGACTCTGAAGTGTATTCGGCGTTGAAAATCTACAACAATCCCCCGCAGGCGGAAAACGGAGATTAACCGCGTAAAAGACGGCGCAACGGCTTGCGCACAGACGCTTTTCAGGGTATAATCCGGTTACGGCAAATATTTAAAGCGGCGGCGTATTAAAACGGAAATATTGAATTTTCAAAGTTACCGTATTGCGCCCGACTTGCGGCGAAAGCCGCGCAAAAACAAATCACGGCAAATATTTTGCTTGGCAATAGATTTGCGTGAACAGGAGATTTATGTCAAAGAATGACAATATCGAAGCCGAGGGCAAGGTAATAGAGTGCCTGCCTAACGCCAACTTTAAAGTTAAACTTTCTAACGGCCACGTAATTACGGCTTACATTTCAGGTAAACTTCGTATGAACTATATAAGGATTATCGAAGGCGACAACGTAAAACTTGAAATGAGCCCGTATGATCTGACAAAGGGCAGAATTACCTGGCGCAGCAAGAACTGACTAATCTTTAACATTAAAAATAATAACTATTTAAGAGGATAACACCATGAAAGTAAGACCTTCAGTAAAGCCCATGTGCGACAAGTGCAAAGTTATTAAAAGAAACGGCAAAGTAATGATAATTTGCTCTAAAAATAAAAGCCATAAGCAACGTCAGGGCTAAAAGCAGCGCATACGTAAAAAACGTATACGCGCTTCGGCTTGTTTAAACTGCTTGTTTTTAAGCAGTTTATAGTCTTGCGTTGCCAAAAGTTTAAAAATAATTCCGCTTGCGCGCGCAGCCACCCATTCCAAATTCAGGCGGCGGCGCAATACGGTTCACATACAAACAAAAAAAACACCAAAATTTAACGGAGGAAATAAATCGTATGGCACGTATTGCCGGTGTAGATTTACCCAGAGAAAAGAGAATAGAAATAGGCTTGACCTACATCTACGGTATCGGTTTGAAGACGTCCCAGAAAATTCTTGCCGAAACGGGCGTTGACCCCGACACGAGAGTCAAGGATCTGGACGAGCAGACCGTATCCAAACTGAGAGAATATATCGACCACAATTTAAGAGTGGAAGGCGAACTCAGAAGCGAAGTTTCGCTCAACATCAAAAGACTTATGGAAATAGGATGCTATCGCGGCATCCGTCACAGAAAGGGCTTACCCGTACGCGGTCAGTCCACTAAGACCAACGCGAGAACCCGCAAGGGTCCCCGCCGTACGGTCGCGAAGAAAAAGGGAGCGAAGTAAGGAGGTAATTTATGGCATCGACTAATAAAAAGCAGACCGTTACAAGAAAACGCAGAGAGCTTAAAAAAGTTGATAAGGGTCAGGTTCATATCCAGTCCACTTTCAACAACACCCTTGTTACAGTTACCGACCTTAAAGGCAACGTAATTTCCTGGTCGTCGGCGGGTAGCCTTAATTTCAAAGGCTCGCGTAAAGGCACCCCCTTTGCAGCGCAGATGGCAACCGAAACAGCGGTTAAGGCAGCCAAAGAACACGGCTTGCGCTCGGTAGAAGTTTACGTGAAAGGTCCCGGCGCAGGCAGAGAATCGGCTATAAGAGCAATTAGCGCGTGCGAACTTGAAATCACTCTTATTTCAGACGTTTCGCCCGTACCGCACAACGGATGCAGGCCGCCCAAGCGCCGCAGAGTATAATCGGAGGTAATTTAAAGAATGGCAACTTACAGAGAAGCAAAATGCCGCCTTTGCAGAAGAGAAGGCGCAAAGTTGTTTTTAAAGGGCGACAAATGCTACAACGGCAAATGCCCGTTTGAAAAAAGACCCATAGCGCCCGGCGCGCACGGTTTGGCTGCGGCAAGGAAAAAGGTTTCCGAATACGGCAAGCAGCTGCGCGAAAAGCAGAAGGTTAAGCGTATTTACGGCGTGCAGGAAGGTCAGTTCCACGCATATTACGAAAAAGCAGACAGAATGAAGGGTATCACCGGTGAAAATATGCTGTCGCTTCTGGAACGCAGACTCGATAACGTCATTTACCGTATGGGCATAGGCGCAAGCCGCTCGCAGGCGAGACAGCTTGTAAACCACGGTCATTTTCTCGTAAACGGCAGAAAGGTCAACATTCCTTCCTACGTAATCAAAGCGGGCGACGTTATCACCGTTAAGGAAAACAAGACTTCGAACAAGTATTTCGAAGGTATTAAAGCCATGAAAGTGGGCGTTATGCCCAAGTGGCTTGAATTTAACCCCGAAAAGTTGGAAGGCAAAATTTTGGCGCTTCCGACGAGAGAGGATATCGACAGCCAGATTTCCGAACATATGATTGTCGAATTGTACTCCAAGTAATATAAGTAAAAAGGAGGAAACAACATGATCGAAATGGATATGCCCAAAATCGAAGTCGAAGAAAACGAAGACCAGTCGTACGCAAAGGTCGTAGTTGAACCTCTCGAAAAGGGTTTCGGTCTTACAATAGGCAACTGCCTGAGAAGAATACTGCTTTCCGCACTCCCCGGAGCGGCGGCGCAGGGAATAAGATTTCTTGACGGCAGCGTAAAACACGAATTTTCTGCTGTCGCGGGCGTTAAAGAAGACGTAACCGAAATTATTTTGAATTTAAAGACGCTTGCAATTAAAACGAAAATTACGGACAAAGATTACGTAAAAGTTTTGCACCTTTATAAAGAAGGTCCCTGCGATGTAAAGGCAAGCGATATTTCCGAAGACGCCGAAATTGAAATAATCAACGGCGACCAGCACATCTGCACCGTAGACGCAGGCGGCAAGATAGATATGGAAATTACGATAGGCAGGGGACGCGGCTACAAGGGCGCGGACCATACCAGAACGGAGCTTATCGATTATATCCCCATAGACTCTATTTACACGCCCGTTAAAAAGGTAAACTATTCGGTTGAAAACACGCGCGTAGGTCAGAACACAGACTACGACAAACTCACTTTGGAAGTTTGGACAAACGGAGCTTTCAGCGCAAAAGAAATAGTTTCGCTTGCGGCAAAAATAATGCAGGACCATATTTCGCTGTTTGTAAACCTTTCCGATTCAATTAAGGAAATGGACATTCTCGTCAAAAACGAAGACGACAAACAGCAGAAAATTTTGGCAATGGCAATTGAAGAAATGGATTTGTCGGTCCGTTCGTACAACTGCTTAAAACGCGCAAACATTCACACCGTGGAAGACCTGACCAGAAAGACGGAAGACGAAATGTTGAAAGTAAGAAATCTTGGCAGAAAGTCTTTGGACGAGGTCATCATAAAACTTAATTCCTACGGTTTAACACTTTCAAACAAGGAGGACTAAAAAATGCCCGGTAAATTAGGAAGAACGGCAGAGCAAAGACAGGCAATGCTTCGCAATCAGGCGTCCGAACTTCTGTGGTACGGCAAAATTACCACCACCGAAGCGAGAGCTAAGGCGCTTCAGCCCTATGTTGAAAAAATTATAACCAAGGCTATGAAAGTTTACGACGACAACGTAGAAACAGAAGTGGTCAAGGCGGATAAAAAGGGTAAAGAAATAAAAGTAAAATCAATAAAGGACAGCCCCAAAAAACTTGCGGTACGCCGTAATATTATGGCGAAACTCCGCGATTTGCAGGAAATTAAGGGCTTTAATGAAAAGAAATCCGAGTTCAAAAAAAGAACGGCAGATATTCAGCACCCTTTAATGGAAAAACTTTTCAACGAAATCGCGCCCAAATACGCACAGCGTAAAGAAGAATTGGGTCAGGGCGGCGGCTATACAAGAATCTATCTCTTGGGTCAGCGCCGCGGCGACGGCGCCGAAGAAGCTATAATTGAGCTTGTTTAATTAGCGCCCTGCAACCGAATTTAATTTAAAATTAAAACAGCAGCTATACAGGCTGCTGTTTTTTTGTTTGTGTATTGACAAATCGGTATTATATGGTAATATGAAAAAAAAGGAGAGAAGTATGAAAAAACTGTTTTTATTTTTAACGGTATTAATCAGCATATTTGCAGTTGCGCTAAGCGGTTGTAGCAGTGATGGTAAATTTTATACTTTGCAACAGGCATATGATGCGGGTTGGCTTACACAGGACGATTTAAAGAGCATAGCCTATTACCACAACGGCGGAGTTGAAGGCAACGAAGAAGTAATGGGCGAAGATTATCAGCCGCAACCGAAAACACCCGAAGTTATCGATAAAATGACGGAGTTGTCAATCAAGCAAACCTATTGCGACAATTTACGAAAACAAGATAACGCAAAGCCTTCTGGCGTGACTATTGAAAGATATTACGGTGCGTATAATGGTTGCTATGCGGTGGTTTTAGACAGTATATATGTAGTATATCCTGCAGATGTTATTAACGAATGGGAAACGGTAGGCGGCGTTAGTATCCATTATTATGAACGTAAGAGTGTTCGTATTTGGAAAGCAAAAGGAGTTTAAAATATGAAGAAATTGTTTTTAGGTTCAATAGTAACAGTTCTGTTAGCGGTATTTTTATGCGGTTGCAACGCCGGAGCTGACTTGCAAAAGAGAGTTGACGCGCTTGAAGAGAGCAACAGCCTGCTTGAAGAACGGGTTGACGAATTGGAAAGAGAAAACGACCTGCTCTGGGATATGATGAGCGAAATGGGACTGAAAGACGGCGAGTTTTATACTTTGCAAGAGGCATATGACGCGGGTTGGCTTACGCAGGAAGATTTAAAAAGTATAGCCTATTACCACAACGGCGGCACAGAAGGCAACGAAGAGATAATGGGCGAAGATTATCAGCCGCAACCGAAAACGCCCGAAGTTATCGATAAAATGACGGAGTTGTCAATCAAACAAGCCTATATTAATTGCTATAAGTTGGGTGGATATGGAAAACCATCGGGTGTAACAGTTAAAAACTATTTCGGCTCTTATAATGGTTGTTATGCCGTAGTAACGGAAAGTATTTACGTAAATTTTCCCGCAGTACCAGTAAATAAATGGGAAACGATAGGCGGAGTGAAAATTCATTATATGAGACATTTAGAAATTGATATTTGGAAAGCAAAAGGAGTTTAAAATATGAAGAAATTGTTTTTAGGTTCGATAGCAACAGTTCTGTTTGCGGTGTTATTATGCAGTTGTGACTATGCAAGTTTATATCAAGGCGAATTTTATATTTTGCAACAGGCATATGATGCGGGTTGGCTTACGCAGGAAGATTTAAAGAGCATAGCCTATTACCACAACGGCGGGATAAATGGCAACGAAGAGATAATGGGCGAAGATTATCAGCCGCAACCGAAAACACCCGAAGTTTTAGATAAATTTACAGAGCGTTCTATAAAACAATCATACATTGATAACTTTTTAACTGATAAAAACGCGAAAATCAGCGGCATTAATATTGAAGATTATTACGGCAGCTACGATAATTATATTACTCTTATGATATCCGATATTTATAGCGGCACTACAGGAGATATAAGTTGGCAGACGATAGACGGTGTTAAATTTTACTATAACAGCGGAAATCAAGTTAAAATCTGGAGAAAAAAATTATGAAAAGAATAAAGAAAATAACTATATTGCAATTAATTTTGATAGGTATTATTTTAATTTCATTATTATGCGTATTTTTGAAATTCGCATCAAATTCAAATCCAGTTAAAGCGGAAACAAATAATTATAATGAAAATGATTGCGAATTTATAGATAATAGTGTTATTGTCGAATTAAATGAAAGCTATGTTAATTTAGGTAAAAGTTTAAATGAGACATATTTTAAAGATATACAGGTAGACAATGTTGAAGTTTTATTTAATTCGTCGAATTGTTGCATTATAAAATTAGAATTACTTAATAATGATAAGGAAAATGTTTTACGCACAATTGATATATTAAATAGACACAATGCTGTAAAACAAGCAACTCCTAATTATATCGGTGAATTTGGCGGAACGGCAAATGATTATTATTTTAGTTCGCAATGGGGACTATCTTGCGAATTTGGAATTAATATTGATCCTGCATGGGACATTAGTGAAGGATCTTATAATGTAAGAGTTGGCGTTGTTGATTCTGGCGTTTATGAACATCTGGACCTTAAAGCAAATCTTGTATCGGGTTGGAATTTTGTTGATAATAATAGTAATACTGAAGATAGGCATGGACATGGTACGCATGTTGCTGGAATTATAGGGGCTGTGGGAGATAATAATATCGGTATTTCGGGGATCAATAAAAAAGTTCAAATTGTGCCGCTTAAAATATCCAATACAAGTACATGGGAAACTTCCAAAGTAATTGCGGCAATAAATTATGCGGAAAATTTGTGGGGATCAGCTGACCAGATTGATATTTTAAATTTTAGCGGTTGGAATTTTTCTAATAATAGCGCATTAAAAAGTGCCATTGATAATTATTCCGGACTATTTGTCTGTATAGCGGGTAATGGAGCAACAAATATTGATACTAGTCCAAATTATCCTGGTTCATTCGATATAGATAATTTAATTACTGTTGGCGCAATTGATAATAAGTGTGCTATAGGTTCTTTTTCAAATTACGGCAAAAAAAGTGTAGATATTTATGCTCCAGGAGTAGATATTTATAGTACATATTTAAATAATATTTATATTCGGATGTCTGGTACTTCAATGGCGGCACCCCATGTAGCAGGGGTTGCGGCTCTGTTGTTGTCGGTTGACCCGAATTTGTCCGCAAGAGCGATTAAAAATTTGATTCTTGAAGGGGCTAGTACAATAACAATTACTCTACCGGATAATACGACTCAAACTGTCAAAAGATTAGAGGCGTACAATCCACTAAAAATTTTAGAAGAAAATAAAAACAAGAGATATAGGGTCAGGTTTGATAAATGTCATTATATTGAAGTGACGCCGAAGTTAATTCATGAACAAGATTTTACATACAGTCAAACATATTCTGTTACAGCGCCGGAAACTATGACGTATACAGATTCCAACGATCATCGCGATATAAGAATATTTACAGCATGGAGAATGAATTTAAACGGTACTGACGGATATGATAAGGATAAAAATCCGTGGATTCAACTTTCAACAGATAGAACGTTCAATTTAAATTTAAGCGATATAGTAAATGCTTATTATCCGTATTTTAATGAGAATGATACGATTTATATCAGGGCGGCTTTTAGTGAAAATGTATCAATACCGCCGTCACAATCTTGTATAGCGGAAGGCAGTCTTATAACGCTTGCGGACGGCAGCCAAAAAGCCGTGCAGGAGCTGACGGGGAATGAAATGCTGCTTGTATGGAATATGTTTACGGGAACGTTCGATACCGCGCCCATACTCTGCATTGACAGCGACCCCGCGGACTGGTACGAAGTTATAAAACTTTATTTTTCGGACGGAACGCAAGTTGACGTTATTTCGGAACACGGCTTCTGGGATTTTGACCTTAACGAATACGTATATCTTGATAACAGTGCCGAAGATTACATAGGGCATTGGTTCAATAAACAGACGTCGGACAGCGGCGGCACGGGTTGGACCAAGGTACAGCTGACGGATGTTTCAATCACGCAGGAATATACAACCGCCTGGAGCCCCGTAACGTACGGATACCTTTGTTATTACGTGAACGGTATGCTGACCATGCCCGGCGGTATTGCGGGACTTTTCAATATCTTCGAAGTTGATAGCGAAAATATGCGCTATGACGAAGATTTATTTTACCGCGATATCGAAATTTACGGTACTTATACGTACGAAGAATTTGCCGGACTTCTGCCTGTTACGGAAGAGTTATTCAACGCGGTAAACGGTCAGTATCTTAAAGTTGCAATAGGTAAAGGATTGGTTGATTTTGAAACGCTGGCGGCTTATGCCGAACGCTATGCGGGACTTTTTGCATAGACTGCAAACAAATAAAATATGTTATATTTGTTGACATAATTTATTAATGTGCTATAATATAAATATAGAAAAATCTTTTTTAAAGGAGTTTTAAACATGGCAGGTAAAGGTAGAGGTTATCTCGGAATCAACAACTGGTTTGTAACAATTATTTTTGCTATCATTCCTTTCACAAGCTGGCTTTTCGGCGCTATCACACGTATTATGAGAGGACACGTAATCGCTGGTATTCTTCAGTTAATACCCCCCATCACGCTGTTCTTCTGGATCACCGACATTATCGGCGCATTTGCAAAGAAAGATTTGTTGCTTTTTGCAGACTAATTAAATTAACAAAGTTTACGGGCGTAACGCATATGCGTTACGCCCGTATCTTTTTAATTCAAATTAATTGCCGCGTTTTTGCGGAACGGTTGCCTTATCGTAAACCTTGCCGTCAAGCGTTTTAAAGTAAAACGTTCCGCCGTCGTATAGTATGTAGCCGTGCGCGCTGTCTTCCTTGGGCAGCGATACCGAGCCGGGGTTAAGATGCAGATAACCCGAGTATTCGTTTAAAGGCACGTGCGTATGACCTGTAATGTATACGTCGGTTTCCGAAAGGGGCGGAACTTCGCGGTGTCCGTGCGAAAGGTACACAGTCAGTCCGTCCGCAAACACCGCCGCATAGTCGGGCGTTACGGGGAAAGGCAAAACCATCTGGTCTACTTCGCTGTCGCAGTTGCCGCGCACGCAGATAATTTTCTCTTTGATTGCGCCCAGCATTTCCGCAACTTCTTTGGGCGCATAGCCCGCGGGGAGCGGGTTTCTGGGACCGTGGTAAAGTATGTCGCCGAGCAGTAAAAGTTTGTCCGCCTTTTCAAGACGGAACGAGTCTAAAAGTTTTTTGCAGTATTCGGCGGAGCCGTGTATATCGGAAGCTATTAAAAATTTACTCATACGCCTATTATAGCCGCCCCGTTCCGCTTTGTCAATTGCACGGTATCAAATGAGCGGGGCGACCAGTTTTAAAAAAAATCTGTACACCGAGCGCATACGCGAAGCCTTGCAACTCAGCGGCGACGAAAGGCGCAGGCATTCCCAGAAATCCCGTTCTGCGTCTGCGGCGGGCTTGCCTTCTATCATAACGCCGCACTCGTAATTCAGTCGCATAGAGCGGAAGTCGAAGTTGTACGAACCTATATAGAGACTGTCGTCGCACAGCATTATTTTGGAGTGCATAAAACCGGGGGTAAACTCATAAAATCTGACCCCGTACTTTTCAAGAAATCCGGCGTTCGCTTTCGATAGCTCGAAGGCGTATTTTTTGTCGGGGATATGCGGAATTATAACCCTTACGTCCACACCGCGCGCCGCGGCGAAACAGAGCGCGGTGCGCAGCTTTTCACTCACGCAGAAGTAGGGGGTAGTTATATGCACGCGCTGTTTTGCGTTTGCTATTGCGTAGGCGTAAAGACTTTCGCAAAAGCCCGAACTGTGCGGCGGGCAGTCGCCGTAGACGATACAGCGCGCGCTTCCGCCGTCGGGGCAGTCCATAACGTGTTTTTTGCGCAGCACCGAAAAAAACATACCTTCTAATATTTCCGCCGCACCGCCGTAAATTGCAATGCCGCAATCTTTCCAGTAGCCGTGCGGACTGTGGATATTGGCGTATTCGTCCGCAATGTTTATCCCGCCGGTGAACGCAACTTTTCCGTCCACGGTGGCGATTTTTCTGTGGTCGCGGAAATTGAGCCGCGAGTAGGGCAGTGGCGCGAGCTTATGAAAAATTTTAACTTCGCCCACCGATTTAAGTTTTTTCAGCTCTTTCCGCTCGCACCTGAACGCCGAGCCTACGCCGTCAATGATTATTAAAATCTCCGCGCCGTTTTTGCGCGCGCGTTGCAGGGCGGAAAAAAGGTCGGCAAAAATTCTGCCGCGGCTAATTATAAAATATTCAAGACACACGCGCTTTTTTGCGTTTTCTATTTCGCGGAAAAGTGCGTTGAAATAATCTTCTCCGTTTTTAAAGTACACCGCCTTTTCATACCCCGCGCCGCACCCGCCGCCGTGGGACAGGGCTGCGCGTTCCAAACCCGACTGCGGGTTTGCGTTTTTGATTTCCAGCCTGATTTTTCTGCGGTTGCCGCTTGCCGCAAAAAAGTAAACGACCGCGCCCGCCACGGGCAGAGCAGTCACAAACAGGGCAAGGGCGCAATTTATTTCGGGCGAGCCGCGCCTTGCCGAAATCAGCGCTATAGCCACAAGGTTCAAAACCCATATCCCCGTCAGCGCCGCGGCAACTGGCAGGGCGTAGGGCAGATACAGGCATAAAAAAACGATTGCGGCCGTTTCAGCCGCAATC
Source organism: Christensenellaceae bacterium (assembly GCA_948482865.1). Lineage (GTDB taxonomy): Bacteria > Bacillota > Clostridia > Christensenellales > Borkfalkiaceae > Coproplasma. The sequence goes on along the minus strand of CAOMHR010000013.1, from coordinate 1,207 downwards.
ATTAAAACATATAAAAAATTCAATGAAAATAAAAACGGTATTTTGCGCATAACGGAATTAAGCGCGTCAGAGAATCATTTTCAGTATAGTCATTTTGCCCCTGTTAGACGACGACAGACTTTCGCTGCGGTCCTTTAATATGGCGACGGGGTCATATTCGGAAATTACTTCTTTATCGAAATAGTCCAGATTGACCGCGCCGTGCAAAAGCATATTTATTACCGCGTCGGAATATCCGTATGCGTCCGATACGCTGAAATAAGTGAGATCCTTATCCAGAATATCGCGCGCCTTCAAAGTTGTGAGCTGCGACGGGATACCCGTTAAAACCACCGTCTTTTTCTTGCCCACAAGGCGGGGCGGAAGGGAGATGGGCAGTTTTGAAGCGGATGAATAAATTGCCGCCGCGCACATTTCTCCGCTGGTCGCGTCCATTACGTTTGAAACAAGGTCGTCGTCCGCGGGGAAGGAATAATATATTCCGCACTTTTTGGCTTTTTCAAGATTTCCGGGGTTGTTGTCTATTAATATGGGTATTACCTTGTGATACTGCAAAACCTGCGCGATAATATTTCCGGTGAAATCCGAACCTACTACGGCGACTCTCTGACCCGCGGACAGATTAAGTTTATCGTAAATATTTTCGGCAATTCCCGCAGTTTCTATGCACAGGGCGTGCAGATTGTCGACCGCGTCGGGCAGAACTGCGACGTCGTTATAATTGCATACGACGAAATCGCGCAAAAACCCGTCAAAGTCTTTTCCGGCAATCTTGATTTCTTCACAGTTGTCGCTCTTGCCGCTTTTGCAGGCAAGGCATTTTCCGCAACTTCTTGTGGATTTAAGGTAAACTCTTGCGCCTTTTTCCAGACCGTAGCAGTCTTCGCCCACTTCGGTAATCATGCCCACGGCAAACCTGCCAATCGTTTTGGGGTACTCCGCGGGGACGCCGCCGCTGAACAGCATTGCGTCAAAGTCGGAAATAAGCAGATGCGTAACTTTAACCTTGACCTGACCTGCTTCGACCGGAGCCGAGACGGTTTCTTCCTTAACAAGATTTTCTACGCTTGTCAATATCCAGTTTTCCATACTACCGATATTATACGCTTTTCGGGGGCGATTGGCAACTAAAATAAGATAAAAATATATTTTGCGTAAATTTCGCGGCGGACGAATATTTTTAAGTTACAGTCAATAAAATCAATTG
>CAOMHR010000012.1 GCA_948482865.1 Christensenellaceae bacterium | reverse complement strand
ACGGCGCTAAGTATAATTATCTGATGATTATACTTTCGATAAACGTTATAGCGGTTGCTTTTGATATAACTTTCTTTTTCAAGGGCAATGAAGAATTCGGTAAAATAGTATTAAGAAACATAACTATAAAAAGTGCAAGTATCATTTGCATATTTCTCTTTGTAAAGGATTCAGGCGACTTGTGGGTTTACGCTTTGATACAAAGCGGCGCGGTAATTCTGAGTAACGTTTCGCTGTGGCTTTATCTGCCAAAGCAGCTTGTAAAAATCAACTTTAAAGAAACGCAGCCATTTAAACACCTGAAACCCACGATTATACTTTTTTTGCCTACGATTGCGACGTCGATATACACGTCGCTGGATAAAACCCTTATAGGTTTAATTACGCAGGACGACGCTGAAAACGGCAACTACGAATATGCCGAAAAACTTGTAAAAATGGCATTGACTGTGCTTACTTCGCTGGGTACGGTAATGATTCCGCGCAACTCCAAAAAATTTGCTGACGGCGATATAAAGGGAGTAGAAGCAAACATTTACAGGTCGACACAATTTGTTTTGTTTATCGGAGTTCCTTTAATGTTCGGAATGATTGCCGTATCGGACAATCTCATTTCCTGGTATCTGGGCGCGGGTTATGGCAAAGCTGCGAATCTGATGAAAATTCTGGCTCCGATAATTCCGATAATAGGGCTCAGTAACGTTTTCGGAATACAGTTTTTAATCCCAAGCAAGCAAGACAAAAAATATACTCTGGCGGTCATAATCGGCGCGGGTATAAATTTGGTTTTGAATTTGGTTCTTATTTATTTTTTAAAGAGCTACGGCGCGGCGATTGCAACGGTTATAGCGGAAACCGCGGTGACGGGAGTAATGTTGATTTTCTTAAGAAAGCACATAAAGTTCGGAAAAATTTTGCTTTCTTCCTGGAAATACTGGGTTGCCGGTTTAGTAATGTTCGGCGTTCTGTTCTTTGTCTTCAACGGTTACGAACCTTCTGTTTTGCACACCCTATATATGACAGGATGCGGAATATTAATTTACTTCGGAGTTCTGACTGTATTAAAAGATAAGTACGTTTGGGGCGCATACCGTAAAATCGGCGAATTTACAGATAAAATTTATCGCCGCCGTTCATCGCCGAAAGCGATAAGTAATAGGGATTTAAGTTTAGACGTATTAAAGATACTGGCTTGCGCAGGAGTGATTATACTTCACACGCTGGACAGAAACTCCGGCACTGCGGCTCAGATTTTATATTATCTGGGTACGGTTTCAATTCCGTTGTTCTTTATGGTAAACGGAGCTTTGCTTTTAAACAAAGAAAAAATCAGCTTTAAATATTGCATATTAAAGATAGTAAAAATAGTAGCAATAACGTTGTTTTGGAGTACCTTGCTGTTCCTTATAAAGGGAATAGTAAAATGCGATTTTTCTGAATGGTATATCGATATTTTCGGTTGCTTTATCCAAAAAGGTTATTTTAACATATTCTGGTTCTTCGGTTCTTTAATATTAATTTATTTAATACTTCCGCTAATACACAAAATTTATAAAACCCGTATTTTTTCAATAATAATGTTGGTTTTGTTGATAGTCGCGTCGGTCACAATATACGAAGTTTCGGTTGCCCGCAGCCTTAACGGCAGCGATATGCTTTCGCAACACGTAATACAGACTTTCAGACTCTGGACGCATTTAACATATTTTGTAGGCGGCGCATTTTTATACAAAGTCAGAAAACGTTTTGCGGGTTTGCCTGCGGTAATTTCAATTCCGTTGCTGGTAATTTCGCTGTTTGCAATGACTGCGTATTGTTTCTATATGGGTACCGAAGTTTTATCAAACCCTAACGCAGAATATATGTACGATTCGCCCGTTGTTATTTTGGTAGTGTCCTTCATATTCATTGTTATAGGGGGGGGGCATAAGAAATTTAAAAGCAAAAGCATTTCTGTTGTCAGCAAAGCAACAATGGGTGTCTATATACTTCACTTCAATTTTGTATATCCGGTTGTGAAATATTTTGCCTGCGGGACTGCCGCTTACGTCTATTTTGCGCCGATTATGGTTTTTGCAATATGCCTGCTTATATCGGTAATTGTCAATCAGACTAAATATGTAAAAAAATTAATTTCGTTATAAATTTTAAATATATAATTCAGATTTTTAAGGAGAACGATTTAGTTGTCAAAACGAATAAAAAACAACTTAATATTTTTACTTTCAGTTATAATGATTGTATTTGTTTTTGTGATTTCTGGTTGTAAACCTTCTGTTGAATACGTTAATAAATTTGATGTTAATTCTGCTTATATGGTAAATTCTGTCAATCACCGCGGATATTATACCGCACCCGAAAATACGCTTGCTGCATACCGCGAATCTGCCAGAAACGGCTTTACTATGGTTGAGTGCGACGTGGCGTTCACAAAGGACGGGCACGCTGTACTTCTGCACGACGATTCGGTTGAAAGAACTTCAAACGGAACGGGTAATATAGAAGAGTTAACTTTTGAACAGGTCCGCGCACTTGATTTCGGAAGCTGGAAAGATAAGAAATATGTCGGCGAAAAAATACCTTCGTTTGAAGAATTTATTTCGCTTTGCCGCAATTTGTCTTTGCACCCTTATATAGAAGTAAAGTGGAAAATTACAAGCGAGCAAACCAGCGCTTTGGTCGAAACCGTAATTAAATACGGAATGATTGATAAAGTCACCTGGATATCTTCAAGTAAAAAATGTTTAAGAACTGTATTGGAAGCTGACAGCGGCGCAAGGATAGGTCTGATAGTCGGTTGCGTGTCGGAAGAAAACATTGAAAATTTGATTTCTATTGGTGCAGGTAAAAACAAAGCCTTTTTGGATTGCGACCAGGGGTTCGTTGATTCGCGGGCAATAGATCTGTGTATAAAATCGCGAATTCCGCTTGAAGTATGGACGGTGGACGACGAACAGAAAATATTAGAGCTTGACCCTTATATAAGCGGCGTTACAAGCAACAGATTAGTGGCAGGTGAAGTGCTGTATAATTACGCGTTGGAACACGCGCAAAAATAAGCGTAAATTTATATTATTTTGGAGAAATTATGAAATATGATTATTTGGTTGTAGGCGCGGGGTTGTTCGGCGCGGTGTTCGCGCACGAAGCAAAAAAACGCGGCAAGTCCGTTCTGGTTATAGATAAGCGTCCCAACGTCGGCGGCAATATTTATACCGAATGTATCGAAGGTATAAACGTGCATAAGTACGGCGCGCACATTTTTCACACCAACGACAAACGCATATGGGAGTTTGTAAACGCATTTGCGGTGTTCAACCGCTATACAAATTCACCCGTCGCAAATTACCGCGGCGAGCTGTATTCTCTGCCCTTCAATATGTACACGTTTAACAAAATGTGGGGGGTGGTTACTCCCGAAGAAGCCGAAGCCAAAATCAGTGAGCAGCGCGAAGCCGCAGGCATTAAGGAGCCGAAAAATCTCGAAGAGCAGGCTATTTCGCTTGTGGGATTTGATATATACGAAAAACTCATAAAGGGCTATACCGAAAAGCAGTGGGGCAGGGATTGCAAAGACCTTCCCGCGTTCATAATAAAGAGATTGCCCGTTCGCCTGACTTTCGACAATAATTATTTTAACGCCCTGTATCAGGGCATACCGGTCGGCGGATATACAAAAATGATTGAAAATATGCTTTCGGGCATTGAAGTGCGCCTTAATTGCGACTATCTTGAAAACAAGCGCGGGCTTGACGCCTTGGCTGAAAAGACCGTTTATACGGGACCTGTCGACGCTTATTTTGGATATAAGCTGGGTACGCTGGAATACCGTTCGGTAAGGTTTGAAAACGAAGTTCTGGACAAGCCTAATTTTCAGGGTAACGCCGTTGTCAACTATACCGACAGGGAAACTCCTTTTACGAGAATTATAGAACATAAGTGGTTCGAATTCGGAACCCAGCCCAAAACGGTAATAAGCAGAGAGTACAGTTCTGAATGGAAACCGGGCGACGAGCCTTATTATCCTGTAAACGACGATAAAAACGGTAAACTTTACGCGCAGTATAAAAGTCTTGCCCAAAAGGAAAAAAATGTAATTTTCGGCGGCAGGCTGGGGGAATACAAATACTACGATATGGACGCGGTGATTGCTTCCGCGCTGGATTTATGCGGTAAAGAATTAGGTTGATTTTTGCATAGGAGAGAATATGAAACTGCTTATAATGTCGGATATACACGGAAATATCAGCGCGCTGGATGCGGTTTTTTCCGACGTCAGAGATAAAAAAATAGACGCCTGTGCCCTGCTTGGCGATTTGATAGATTACGGAATGCACTCTAACGAAGTTATTGAAAGAATAAAAAATTTGCCATATCCCGTAATCTGCAACATATGGGGAAACCACGAGTCTTCGATTATGCGGGACGAATACGAAAGATTTTCTTCCGAACGCGGCAGGCAGTGCGCAAAATATACCAAAAGCGTTCTCAATAAATCTTCGCTGTCCTATCTTGAAAATATGGAAAAGAACGGCAAATACGAGTTCGAAACAGAAGGGAAGCGCTTTCTTGCCGTTCACGGCAGCTTAAAAGACAACTTCTGGAAAAGCATAGATACGGATAGCAATTTTTCCTGTTACAGCGCATACGATTACGTTTTATCCGGACATTCGCACCTTCCGCACTATTTTGAAAAATACTACGCGTGCGAAAATCCCGAAACCCGCAACAGAAAGAAGACGGTATTTATAAACCCGGGTTCGGTAGGTCAGCCCAGAAATCTTAATTCCTGTTCGCAGTACGCGATACTCGATACCGCCAACGAAGAGATTGTTTTGAAAAAAGTTTATTACGATATTGTAAAAGAGCAGCAAGCCTACAACGGGCAGGTTGACGAATTTTACAGGATAAGATTAACAGAGGGTATTTAAATGGATTTATACATTGTCAGCGGCGTAACCGGTATGACAGGCAACGAAGTTGCAAGACAAGCTGTTGCCAAGGGGCATACCGTTATAGGCTTCGATAACTTTTTTGCGTCGTCCATAGACGCGGTTTCGGATTTGATGGGGAACGCGAATTTTATTTTTCACGAATATGATTTGAATTCATGCAAAGATATGGCGGCGCTTGAAAACGAGATAAAAGAAATAAAAAGCAAATTCACACGTCTTGTGTACGTCAATTGCGCCGCAATTGTGCACACAGAACATTTTTACTATGTTAACAGGACGTTTCAGACCAATGTATTGGGGATGAAATCTTTTCTGGACGCGGCGATTCGTATGAATGCAGACGTCTATATAAACTGCTCAACTTCCGAAGTTTACTCTATGTGTTCCTGGTGCAAGGGGGGGGGCGTAAAGGAAAGCGATTATCTTTTGCTTGCCAATGCAGAACACAGTCAACGCACAAGTTACGCAACGGGCAAACTTTTAACGGAGTTTTTTATGCGTGAAGCAGTTGACGAAGGCAAAATAAAAGGTTGTTCTATACGCTTTGCAAACGTTTACAGCAAACACGAGTTATATCCCAAGCATATAATTCCGCATATCATCAATTCGCTTAAAGAGAACGGGAAAGTTGAACTGCTTGAAAATTCAAAAGTAACAAGAAGAACGTTTTTGCATAACTACGACAGTTGTATGGCAGTTCTCGCGCTCATAGAGAACGAGACCGCGCTTGACGGCTCGGCGTATAACGTAGGCACTGACGAAGAAATAGCAATTTTAAATCTGGTAAAGCTGTGCGCGGCAAAATTAGGAATTAAAAATCCCGCAATCGTTTTCAACGGTTGCAGAGCGGCAGACCCCAAAAGAAGATTGCTTAATACTCAAAAACTGAGAACGCGCACGGGCTGGAAACCGCAGATAAATTTGGAAAAAGGCATAGAAATGTGCATAGAGGCATTAAAATGAAAGCCTTGATAATTACGGTTGCCGGCAGTTCTACGCGGTTCAGTCGTTCCATAGGCAAAGAGTGCCTTAAATGTATTTATTACGAAGATGATTTTACGCAGTCGTTACTGTATAAGACGATTTACAGAGACTTGTCTTTCGATAAATACGTTATAGTTGGCGGCTATAAATTTGACGAGTTAAAGCGGGCGGTAGACCTTTACCTGCAATCCGTCAAAGATAAAATTGTTCTTATTAACAACGAAAGATATGCCGAATACGGTTCGGGCTACAGCCTTTATCTCGGTTTGCAATACGTTGTTGAAGGCGGATTTGACGAAGTTGTGTTTGCTGAAGGCGATTTGTGGGTGGACGGCGAAAGTTTTGCTGCAGTGCTTAATTCGCCGCAAGACGTAATCACATTTAACAGGGACACGATTGACGCGCTTAAATCGGTGGTGTTTTACTTCGATAAAGAAAATTACGTACACTATCTCTACGATACGGCGCACAACAGTCTTGAAATAAAAGAGCCGTTTTTATCCGTATACAACTCGGGTCAGATTTGGAAATTCAAGCACATACGGCGCGTTAAAGATGCGTTTTATTCACTCGGCGGTGCGGAATGGCAGGGTACGAATCTGGTGTTTATACAAAAGTATTTCGGAGAAATTAAAAACGGCGGGTTTGAGTTAGTAGAGATGAAAAAGTGGCTTAACTGCAATACTGTATCTGATTTCAGAAAAATAGGAGATATATAAAATGGTTTCGACAGAAGAAAAACTCAATTTGTTGAAGGGTCGGCTTAAAACGGGAAAAGCGAAGATAATGATAATGGGGCTGGGCAGCGTCGGGTGTTATCTTCTGGATTATCTTCTTTCGTGCGGCGACGAGAATATGGAAATTACGGTCGTCGGAAGAAACGAAGAAAAAATGCAGTCGGACGTAAACATTGTTAAAGTCGCGTCCCTTATTAGGGGACAGAATAAGTCTTGCGTCAAAATCGTGCATAGCGTGGACTTTAACGAAGTTGCCGATATCGAAAAATGCATACGCGACAACCGTCCGGATATCATAGTAAACAGCAGCAGGGCTTACTCCGGCTTGAAATACGGAAGTATATCGTGGAAAAATATAAGAGCTTACGGTATATGGACGCCGCTGTCTATAAAGTATATCAAAAACATTATGCAGGCGTACGAAAATGCGGGAAGCGACGCTATCGTTATAAACACTTCCTATTCGGACGCGGTAATCCCCTGGCTTAAAACCGCGGGCAAGGCATATCCTGACTTCGGAAGCGGCAACGTCAATCATCTGATACCGCGCATAAAGCTGGCTGCCGCGGCGCAGTGCGGTATAAGCGATTATTGGAATATAGACGTAACTTATGCTACGGCGCACTTTCATGACGTAGTAATAAGCAAAGAAGGGCAGGTTGAAGGGGTTGAGCAGCTCATCTCTATCGAATACGGCGGCAAGCCTTTAAACGTCGATTTGACAAAAATCTTTGCAGAGTGTAAAATTGCAATGCCGGTTGACGCAAAGCGCAATATGATGAACGCTTCAAGCAATTTTGAAATAATAAAGGGTATTTTGCTGGCTGTGCGCGAAAATAAAAGGGTAAAATTGCACTGCCCCGGCGTGTTCGGCGAAATAGGCGGCTATCCCGTAATTATCGACGGCAGTGGGGACAAGGTAAAAACTTATATCGACGAAAGCAAGTTCAGTCTTGAACAAATGCGCAAAAAGAACAGGCAGTCTATATATCTCGACGGTATAGAAAAAGTTGAAAACGGAACGCTTACCTACACGGACGAGCTTATTGAAAAGGTTAAAAATATTTTCGGCGTCGGACTTGTGAAAAACGTTCCCTTTGACAAAATAGGGCAGACTGCGGAATTTATCGTTAAAGAAATCATTGAAAAATATAAGGACAGATAACATATGAAAAAAGTATATACCTGCTTTTGCACGGATATAATCCACGAAGGACATTTAAACATTATTAACAAAGCGCAGAAATACGGTGAAGTGTACGTTGGCGTTCTGACCGACGAAGCTATGGTAAAATTCAACCGTTTTCCCGCGCTTAATTTCGAAGAAAGAGTTCAGCTTGTCAAAAATCTTAAAGGCGTGAAAGAAGTAATTGTTCAGGACGAAATTATGTACGACAAGGTAATTGATAAATTGCGCCCCGACTACGTAATTCACGGCGACAACTGGTTGCAGGGAAATATGAAAGTCATACGCGACAACGTTGAAAAACTGCTTTCCGCTTACGGTGGCGAAATTATAGACGTACCTTATACCTATAACGAAAACGTTAAAAGGCTTGACGCGCAGATAAAAGAAAAGTTGTCTATGCCCGAGTACAGAAGAAAGAGATTGAGACAGCTTATTAAACTCCGTCCCATTGTAAAAACGATAGAAGTACACAGCGGACTTACGGGTCTGATAGCCGAAAAGACGGTTGTGGAACACAACGGCGAATTTGACCAGTTTGACGCAATGTGGGTAAGCTCGCTTTGCGACTCTACCGCAAAGGGCAAGCCGGATATAGAACTTGTTGATATGACTTCGCGTTTCAGGACCATTGACGACGTAATGGAAGTCACTACAAAACCTATAATTTTCGACGGAGATACGGGCGGACTGACAGAACATTTTGTGTATACCGTGCGCTCGCTTGAACGTATGGGCGTTTCCGCGGTAATTATAGAAGACAAAACCGGGTTAAAAAAGAACTCGCTTTTCGGCACCGACGTGGTGCAGACGCAGGACAGTATAGAGCACTTCTGCGAAAAAATCAGTGCGGGCAAAAAAATTCAGCTCACCGACGATTTTATGATTATCGCAAGAATCGAAAGTTTGATTTTAAACAGGGGTATGGACGACGCAATGGAGCGCGCCCGCGCATACGTGAAAGCGGGAGCCGACGGCATTATGATTCATTCCAGACGTAAAGAGCCGGACGAAATTCTGCAATTCTGCCGCCTGTTCCGAAAAGAAGACAAAAATACGCCTATCGTTGTCGTTCCGTCGTCATTTAACAGCATAACCGAAAGCGAACTTGCCGCCGTCGGCGTAAACATAGTGATTTACGCCAATCAGCTTACAAGAAGCGCGTTCCCCGCAATGGAACAGACGGCGAAGGATATTCTGAAATATCACAGGGCGCAGGAAGTGGACTCCCGTCTTCTTCCCATAAAGGACATTATCTCGCTCATAGAAGAACTGTAATTCCAAGGAAAAGTTATGAAGATTGAAGAATTTGTAAAAACGTTGAAGTGCGATTTTTTCTGCGGCGTACCCGATTCGCTGTTGAAACCCCTTTGCGACTATCTTATGAATACCTACGGAATAGACGGCAACCGTCACGTTATCGCCGCCAACGAAGGTAACTGCGTAGGCATTGCCGCAGGATACCACCTTGTAACCGGAAAAGTTCCCGTTATATATTTGCAGAACAGCGGCGAAGGCAATATTATCAATCCCGTAGCGTCGCTTATGAATGAAAAGGTGTATGCTATGCCATGCCTTTTTATAGTGGGTTGGCGCGGAGAACCGGGCGTTCATGACGAGCCGCAGCATAAATTTCAGGGCGAAATAACAGTGAAGCTGTTAAACGATATGGATATAGAAACGTTCGTTATAGACAGTTCGACAAGTTTGCAGGAAGTGGAAGATGTGTTAAGCCGCTGGAACGGTTTATTTAAAAACGGCAAACAGGCGGCGTTTGTTGTCAGAAAAGGTTCGTTTGAGTACGGCGAAAAAGTCAACTATTCCAATGCAAACGAAATGCCGCGCGAAGAGATTGTAAAGCATATCGTAAACGTCAGCGGCGAAGACCCCATTATTTCGACTACGGGCAAGGCTTCGAGAGAGCTGTTCGAAATAAGGGAAGCAAACGCGCAGGGTCACTGTTACGATTTTTTGACGGTGGGGTCTATGGGACACAGTTCTTCTATCGCGCTCGGCATTGCATTGAATAAGCCCGCGCAAAAGGTATGGTGCGTAGACGGCGACGGCGCGGTTTTAATGCATATGGGCGCAATGGCTGTCATAGGTGCAAACCGCCCCGCAAACCTTGTTCATATAGTAATCAACAACGGCTCGCACGAGACGGTCGGCGGTATGCCTACGGTTGCGGCAAAAATAAATCTCCCCGAAATTGCTAAAGCCTGCGGCTATGTAGAAATTCTGAAAGCCGATAATTTCAAGAGCCTTGACGAAGCTCTGGATAAGGCTAAGCACAATAACGTACTTACGTTTATCGAAGTAAAAAGTTCGGTTGCTTCAAGGAAAGATTTGGGCAGACCCACCACAACCGCACTTGACAATAAAAACGATTTTATGAATTACTTAAAGACAATTTAATTATAAAGGGGCGGCGGTTTTGTAAACCGCCGCCCCTTAAAAACCGCATTTAGTTATAAAAATTTTTTTTAAATATGACAGTTTTGGCATATTTAATATGTTATAATACGGTAAATATTTAATTACATATAAAAAAACTCTTCCCAAAAGGAAGAGTTGTACCGCACAATGCGATCAAATGATTAGGAAAATTCTTTATTTGAACTTGCCTTGTTGTTTTGTAAGTAATTAAAATTATTGTAAAGTGCAACATTTAATTAAAGGGTTTGCAGTTATTTAAACTGCAAACCCTTTAAAATTCCCTTAAAAACCGCTAAAAACCGCATATATCGACAAATAACGGAATAAGTTTATAGTACGCGGATAAAGAAAACGCGTTAAAACTCTATTCAGGAGCCGAAAATGTGGGATTATATTACAGAAAGGGTTACAAGGGAGGCGGAATACATAATAGAAACACAGTCGACAGTCCGCAACGCGGCGCTGCACTTTTCCATAAGTAAGTCAACGGTGCATAAGGACGTGACCGAACGCCTTGAAAACATAGATAAAAAGTTGTTTTCAGACGTAAGGGAAGTACTGGACAAAAACCTGTCCGAGCGGCATATCCGCGGCGGTATAGCCACAAAAAATAAGTATCTTCATAAAAGCGTTACCTGAAATTAACAATTCTTTTATACTAATATTTATTTATATATTTGAAAAATTTTGGCAAGTGTGATATAATATACCCAATGAAGGGATTAATGGGAATTGACGTCGGCTCTACGACCGTTAAGATCGCGGTTCTCGACAACAACAAAAATTTAATATATTCGTCCTACGTGCGCCATCTTTCGCGCGTGAAAGAGACGGTACTTTCGGAACTTAAAAAAGTTGCAGAAAAACTTGACGGAAGTTACTCGGTTTCTATAACGGGCAGTGCGGGACTGGGACTTTCACAGCGCAGCGGACTGAACTTCGTTCAAGAAGTTCAGGCTGCGTTTATTGCTATAAAAAAGCACTATCCCGACGCGGATGCGGCGGTGGAGCTGGGCGGTGAAGACGCGAAAATAATTTTTATAACCGGCGGAACCGAGCAGCGTATGAATGGAAGTTGCGCGGGCGGCACGGGCGCGTTTATAGACCAGATGGCGACCCTTTTGAACATAGACGCGCCGAAGATGGACGAACTTGCTTTACAGGCTGAAAAGGTCTATCCAATAGCTTCGCGCTGCGGGGTATTTGCAAAGTCAGACGTTCAGCCGCTGTTAAATCAGGGCGCGCGTAAGGAAGACATTGCCGCTTCAATCTTTCAGGCGGTAGTCGACCAGACGGTGTCCGGTCTTGCGCAGGGCAGAAAAATAAAGGGTAAAGTACTGTTTTTGGGCGGTCCTTTATTCTTTTTGAAGGGACTGCGCAAGGCGTTCGTTTCCACTTTGGGTTTGACGGAAGAAAACGCGGTGTTCCCTGAAAATGCCCCCTGTTTTATGGCTGTCGGCGCGGCGCTGGCTTCATACGGCGTAAATGAAAAACCGCTTAAAGAAATTATTTCCGATATAGAAAACGCGGGCGAAAGCGACGATATTGTCACGGGCGAGCCGCTGTTTGCAAGCAGGGAAGAGTATGCCGAATTTGTTAAGCGTCACCGCGCTACAGATCTGGAATTTGCTGACATCGAAAGCTATACCGGCGACTGTTATTTGGGTATAGACTCAGGTTCGACTACTACAAAACTGATAGTTATTACGCCCGATTGCCGTATACTTTACTCGCAGTATCTTTCCAATAAGGGGCAGCCGCTGGACGTGGTAATCGAAAAGCTCAAAGATTTTTACGCTCTGAGCGGCGGCAGAACGAATATCCGCGCCGCTGCGGTGACCGGTTACGGCGAAGATTTAATAAAGAGCGCGCTCAAAGCCGATTTCGGCATAGTCGAAACGGTTGCACACTTTAAGGCGGCGTTGCACTTTAATCCCAAGGTCGATTTTATAATCGATATCGGCGGTCAGGATATAAAGTGTTTTAAAATCAAAAACGGCGCAATCGATTCTATAATGCTTAACGAAGCGTGTTCTTCGGGTTGCGGTTCGTTTATCCAGACCTTTGCAAAAGCAATGGGTATGGAAATCAATAAGTTTTCCGAACAGGGGCTGTATGCAAGACACCCCGTAGAACTCGGTTCGCGCTGTACCGTGTTTATGAACAGCGCGGTAAAACAGGCGCAGAAAGAAGGCGCGGGAGTGGACGATATCTCCGCGGGACTTTCTTCTTCAATAGTTAAAAACGCCATTTACAAGGTTATCCGTGCCAAGAGCGCGGACGACATTGGCGATAACATAGTCGTTCAGGGCGGTACGTTTTTGAACGACGCGGTTTTGCGTTCGTTTGAAATAGAAACGGGTAAAAAAGTTATAAGACCGGGGATAGCGGGGCTTATGGGCGCGTTCGGCGCGGCGCTTTTCGCAATGGAAAATCCGCCTGAAAAGAGTACGGTTCTGGGCAGTGAAGAGCTTGAAAAATTTACATATACGTCCAAGTCGGCAAACTGTCGCGGCTGTACTTCAAACTGTCATATAAACGTAATAACTTTCGGCGACGGCAGAAAGTTTGTTTCCGGCAACAAGTGCGAAAAGGGTGCGGGGCTAAAACCTGCTTCCGACGAGCTGGACATTTACGCGTATAAACAGAAGCGGCTTCTTGAAACGGTCAGGGGCGTTAAAGGAACGCGCGGCAAAGTCGGACTTCCGTTGCAGCTGGGTATGTACGAACAGCTCCCCGTATGGGCAGGCTTTTTCGAAACGCTGGGTTTTGAAGTAGTTCTGTCAGAAAAGTCTTCCCGCGCTCTGTATTACAGGGGGCAGCATACGGTTGCTTCCGATACGGTTTGCTATCCCGCAAAATTAATGCACGGTCATATCGAAAGTCTGCTGGACAGCGGCGTAGACTTCATTTTTCTTCCCTGCGAAAGTTACAATCTTGACGAACACTGTTCAACAAACCACTACAACTGTCCCGTTGTGGCATACTATCCCGAACTTTTAAAAGCCAATAACGAACGGCTTTCGGACGAAAATTTCATAATGCCGTATATCGATTTGAATATGACCAAAAACACGGTGTTGAAGCTGTACGGCATATTCAGAAAATACGGCGTGAAAAAGGGCGAAGTGAAGAAGGCTCTTAAAGAAGGTTTTGCGCGGCTTGAAAGCTATCATGCGGACATCCGTAAAAAGGCGGACGAAATTCTGCAAAAGGCGGAAGAGCAGGGTAAACAGATTATTGTGCTTGCGGGCAGACCTTATCATATAGACAACGAAATAAATCACGCTATAAACAAACTTCTTACTTCTTTGAACCTTGCCGTTCTTTCCGAAGACAGCGTGTTTGAAAAGTCGGGAAAAGTAGAAGTAAACGTGTTAAACCAGTGGACCTACCATGCAAGACTTTACCGCGCCGCGAACTTTGCTGCTAAGCGCAAAAACGTAAATCTCGTGCAGCTTGTTTCGTTCGGTTGCGGACTGGACGCAATTACCGCCGACGAAGTAAGGTCCATTATGGAAAAAAACGGTAAGCTGTATACGCAGATAAAAATCGACGAAATAAATAATCTCGGCGTTGTTAAAATAAGGCTTCGCAGTATGCTTGCGGCTATAGAGGAGACGGCTGAAAACAATGGCTGAAAGTAAGAAAACCGATTATAAAAACGACTATCCCGTGTGGGACAAGTCAATGAAAAGCACCCATAAAATTTTAATACCCGATATGCTTCCGTGGCACTTTCTGATAATTCAGGAACTGTTGAAGATGGAAGGGTACGACGTTGAAATTCTTAAAAACGAATCCCGCGCGGTCATTGACGAAGGATTAAAGCACGTCCATAACGACACCTGTTATCCCTGCCTTTGCGTAGTGGGACAATATTTGGACGCGCTTAAAAGCGGCAGGTACGACGTTAACCGCACCGCGGTGTTGATAACACAGACAGGCGGCGGTTGCCGCGCTTCAAACTATATGCCGCTCATAAAAAAGGCGCTTTCCGCCGAATTTCCGCAAGTGCCCGTGCTTTCGTTCAATTTTTCGGGTTTGGAAAAAAAGTCGTCAATGCCCATAACATTGAGCCTTATGATGAAACTTGCATATGCAATTTTTTACGGCGACAGTATTATGTGGTGTTACTACCAGACAAAACCTTACGAAATGGCGCATGGCTCGTCTGACGCGGCGCGTGACAGGGCGGTTAAGTTTACCGTTGATGCGTTCGCGCGCGGAAAGTATAAAAATTACAAAAAAATAAACCGTGAAATTATAAAGACGTTTGCCGCCGTTGAACGTAACGGAGAGAAAAAAACAAAGGTCGGGATTGTTGGCGAAATTTACGTAAAATACTCCAATTTGGGCAACAACAGGCTTGTGGACTTGCTTCTGTCGGAAAATTGCGAGCCTGTGGTTCCCGCGCTTATGGACTTTATTATGTACTGTATAATCAACGTGGTGAACGACAGCCGTCTTTACGGACACAGCCCTTTTATCGCGTTTATTTACAGACAGGTCTATAAAATTCTTCGCAAAATCCAGCGCGTTATCATAGACCAGTTTAACGAAGACGGGACTTTTGAACCTATTCACGACTTCGGGCAGTTACGCGTTCTGGCGGACAAGGTGTTGAACCAGGGCGTAAAAATGGGCGAAGGCTGGCTTATCCCTGCGGAGATGGCTGCGCTGGCGGAAACTGGCGTTAAAAACGTGGTCTGCGCCCAGCCGTTCGGTTGCCTTCCGAACCACATAGCAGGTAAGGGGGCAATACGCACGCTTAAAAGTTTGTACGAAGACGAAAACGTAGTGGCGGTAGATTACGACCCTTCTTCGACAAAGGTGAATCAGGAAAACCGCATAAAACTTATGCTAGCTGCGGCAAAACAGAATATGGCGCATTAACAAATGCGGCGCTTAATAATTAAGCGCCGCATTTTTATAATTTGGTTTTCGTTATTTGGTTATTACGTTTCGGGGATTGCCGTCAATAAACGCGCTAAGGTTCGCCGCAACCGTGCCTATAAGGCGTTGCCTTGTTTCCTTGGGCATCCAGGCGATATGCGGCGTTATAAGGCAGTTTTTCGCGTTGACAAGCGGATTGTCTTTCTTCATAGGTTCTTCGCTTACGGTGTCAAGGCATGCGCCCGCAATTTTCCCGCTGTTAAGGGCGTCTGTGAGCGCCGCTTCGTCAATCAGTCCGCCGCGCGCCGTGTTTATAAGCACGCAGTTCTGTTTCATTTTGGAAAGCGCTTCCGCGTTAATAATTTTCGCTGTAGCCTGATTTAGCGGGCAGTGCAGGGAGAGTATGTCGCTCGTCTTTAAAAGGGTTTCGAAATCGACCGTCTTATAGGGGCAGTCTACGGGTTTTGTGCGTGAGCAGACAATAACTTCCGCACCGAATGCCGCCGCGATTTTTGCAACCGCTTTTCCGATATTACCGTATCCGAACACGCCGAAAGTTTTTCCGTACAGCTCGTGCATGGGTGCAAGGTAGTAACTGAAAGTTTCGCTCTTAATCCAGTCCCCGCCCGCGACGGAAGAAGTGTATTTATTGATTGCACCGTAAAAATTCAACAGCAGGGCGAAGGTATGCTGGCATACCGAATTTGTAGAGTAGTCGGGCGCGTTGCATACGGTTACGCCGTGTTTCTTGCACGCTTCGATATCAATCAGGTTGTACCCCGTTGAAAACAGTCCTATGTACTTAATATTAGGGCAGGCGGCAAGAAGCTGCTCGTCCACGGCTATTTTGTTTATGATAAGCGCGTCGCAGTCTGCGGCAAGCAAATACAGTTCGTCCTTTGATACTTCGCCGAAATATTTAACTTCGCCGAGCTTTTCAAAATCGGAAAAACATACGTCGCCGTAATCGAGCGCGCTGATATTAATCGCAATTTTCATAATTTTCCACTTTTGCAAATACATCTCCGAAATAGCTTCCGGAGATGTATTTAAAATTTCTTTTAAATTTATTTTCCGCTGACTTTTGAAATGGAAAGTTTCGCACGTTCGGCAACCGACTGGGCGGTAAAGCCGAAATGTTCGAAAAGTTGTTTTGCAGGCGCCGAAATGCCGAACGAGTACATTGCAAGCACTTCGCCGCAGTCGCCCGCATATTTATACCAGGCAAAGTGTGAAGCGGCTTCCACGCATACCCTTGCTTTTACGGCTTTGGGCAGTACGTATTCCTGATATTCTTCGGTCTGTTTTTCAAATTCTTCCATACAGGGCATAGAAACTACGCGCGCCTTTATGTTGTCCCTTGCAAGAATTTGTTTCGCGCTCATACAAAGTTCGGTTTCAGAGCCTGTGCCTATTAAAATTACGTCGGGCGTGCCGTCGCAGTCGGCGAGTATATACCCGCCGGTAAGCGCCTTAATGCCCGTGCTTTCAAACTGGGGCAAATCCTGTCTTGATAAAACCAGAACGGTGGGGGACTCCTGCGTAAACGCAGAAATGTACGCCGCCGCGGTCTCTTTGCCGTCGCAGGGACGGAACACTTTAATGCCCGGGATAGAGCGCAGGGAAATAAGCTGTTCCACGGGCTGGTGCGTGGGGCCGTCTTCGCCTACGCCTATAGAGTCGTGCGTCATAACGTAAATGACGGGGATATTCATAAGAGCGCTCATTCTTATGCCGCCCTTCATATAGTCGGAGAAAGAGAAGAAGGTGGAGCAAACTATTCTGAGTCCGCCGTGCAGCTGTATGCCGTTGCAAATCGCCGCCATTGCGTGTTCGCGTATACCGAAATGAATGTTTCTGCCTTCCCTGTTGTCGGGCGAAAAATATCCCTTTCCTTTGAGTTCGGTTTTGGTGGAAGGGGCAAGGTCTGCCGACCCCGACATAAGGTTGGGCATTACGTCAGCAATTCTGTTAAGTATTTTTCCGCCGGAAGTTCTTGTGGCTTCGTCCTTGTCAAAACGGAAAAGCTCCTGCATATCGCCGAAATCGGGTTCGTTGCCCTGCATAAATCTTTCGTATTTTTCAGCAAGGTCGGGATATTCGCGCTTGTACTTTTTGAACATCTTGTTCCAGTTCTCTTCGGCTTCCAGCTTCTGCTCGGCAATGTTCATACAGTGTTCTTTTACGTCTTCGGGTACGGCAAAAGGCTGTTCCGTCCAACCGTAAAATTCTTTTGTCTTCTGAAGATTTGCTTCGCCCATAGGCGCGCCGTGTACGTCCGCGGTGTCTTCCAGCGGCGAACCGTAGCCTATGACCGAGCGGCAGATAATAATGGAAGGGCGGGTCAAATCGCTCTTTGCGCGTTCAATAGCCGCTTTAAGCGCGTTCAGGTTGTTTGCATCGTTCACGCGTATTACCTGCCAGCCCTGCGCAGCAAAGCGCGCGGCGGGGTCTTCGCTGAAAGTCTGCGAAATGTTGCCTTCTATGGTTATGTTGTTTTTGTCGTACAAGAGTATGAGTTTACCCAGTTTCTGCGTTCCGGCAAAAGAGCAGGCTTCATAGCTTAAACCTTCTTCAAGGCAGCCGTCGCCGCAGAGAACGTAAGTAAAGTGGTCAACAACGGGGAAATAAGGTCTGTTGAAAATCGCCGCAAGATGCGCTTCGGCAACGGCAAAACCTACCGCGTTGCCCACGCCCTGCCCCAAAGGACCGGTAGAAGTTTCTACCCCTTC